>CANQTB010000026.1 GCA_947626665.1 uncultured Eggerthellaceae bacterium | reverse complement strand
ATCCCGTTCGGCATCACCACCGTGTTGACGACCGTGTTCCTTTCCGGCACCGTCGACTATGGCGAGCTGAAGACGGGCCATCGCGACGAGTCCGTCGTCTTCTCAATGCAGACCTTCATCGTGAAGGCCGCTTCCGCCCTCGCGATCTTCATCGTGGGCGTCGGTCTTGACGGCATCGGCCTTGTGACCACCAACGAGGTCATTGAGAATCCCGACATTGCCGCGCAAGCGGTTTACGTAGGCGAAGGCAACGAAATCGAAATGCTCATGGGCGAGGTCGATACGATTCCGGGTGAGGAGTACGATGGCCCGATCGCTGTTTACAACAGCGTTGAAGATGCGAATAGCGCCATGATGGCCGAGCAGGCGGATCGTCCCGCAGCCGTGACCGTCGTCCAGACGTCTGGCACGCGCTTCGCCCTCGTGTTCATGATGACGATTATCCCGATCATCGGCATCGCGCTCGGTCTGCTGTTCTTCGTCAAGAAGTTCAAGCTCACCGACGAGGTCATGGAAGCCAATGCTCAGAAGGTGCTCGAGAAGCGTATTGCGAACACCGCGCAATTTGCCGAGACCGGCGAAATCCCGCAAGGCGTGTCCATCGCCTTGAACGATGCCGGTGTTGCGCCTGATCAGGCACAGGCCGATAAGCTCGTCCAGCGCGACATCAAGATATACATGGATCAGATCGAAATGATGCGCACTCGCTCGCTGCAACGCATCGACCCGATGGATCCGAAGGCCACGATGCTGCGCCAGTCGATCAACCGCGACTTCGATAATCTGCTCGATCCGGATTACAACCCCGATCCTGAAGAACTTGCGGCCATGCGTCAGCGTGCGTACGACACCATCGATCCGAACGATCCGGCAGCCGATGAGCTCCGCCAGATGATGACGGAAGACTTCGAGCGCTTGGCTAGCATGGATCCGCAAAGCGTCCTGAAATATCTCAAGAAATAATCTTGATTCCGCCGTTCTAGCGAACGCCCTCTCGTCCCGCTCGGGCGAGGGGGCGTTTCCTCGTTGCGCTGTTTTTTGCAAACAGCGCAACTGCTTGACGCTGCGAGGGCTTCCAGCACGCCATCTTCCCCCTTCTGCAAGAAGCTCTTCGCCAGATGCGATCGGTCGCTTGCCACATGGCAAGCTCCCTTGCAAAACATGCCACTGGCATGTTTTGCAAGTGCGAAGCACATTCGTCCGCACGGCGGGAGAATCTGAGGCACTTTTGCCCTCTCGCTTTCTCACCATGCCAACCTGCTTGCTGCTACAATCCCTCACCCCCTCTCGCGAAATCCTCGAAAAACACGATTGGAAATCCTCGAAAAACACGATTCTTATTTGACAGATTTCACGTTGAACTTCTTTCTTGACGAACTGCCTGGATGGGACGCTCCAGTGAAGGCGCGTTCTCGGGTGAGGACGAAGGCGAAGCGCTATTTAGACGATCCTTCAATGGCTGCGACACTTTTGGCGGTCGATTCGGGAAGACTCTTGGGCAACGGACAATTGTTTGGCGTGTTGTTCGAATCGCTGTGCTATCACGATTTAGCGATATATGCGAGTCTTTTGCCTGGTGTTGGGCCGGATCCGATCAGATACTATTCAGATGCCGATGGACTTGAAGTCGATTTGATTATTGAATTGCGCGATGGTCGTTGGGCTGCCTTTGAAGTGAAGTTGGGGGAATCAAAGGTGGAAGAAGCCGCGAAGAGCCTGAACCGCCTATGTGCGAAAATAGCCTCGAATCCCGCAGCGCGCAATAGAGAACCTGAATTTATGGCAATTCTTGTGGGTGCTGCCCCCTATGCACGACAGCGCAAGGAGGATGGTATCTATGTGATTCCACTTGCGACTTTAACGGCATAGACGCTCATAACTGGGCATATCTTTTACAAATCAGTTCGGAGCAGCATGAATACGATCGTGCTTCCAAGAGACCACATCGCGGTATGACCCATGCACATCCTTAAGAAAAAGAAGACCTTGGCATGTTCACGGTAGCGTGCAATGGTTCTCGCAACGAGAGGAGTGCTTGGCCCGTAGTTTCGCTCTTGGGAGTTTTGCGGAAGACGAGGTAGGTGTTGAGGTTATGGGTGCGGCCATCGGCGGAGAAGCGGTCGATGAGCGTGGCGTTGCATGAGGTGTATGCGAAGTCTGCCAGTTCGTCGATCTCGCTTTCCAAGAAGCTATGGCAATAGCGGAAGACATTCTTGTTGTGCTGCCAACCGAGCAGCCAGTCGCCGCGTTCGAGCTGTGCGCGGTCGATGCCGTATGAAGAGAGAACCCCGCTTTGGGCGGCGCGCGCCGTATCGTTTTGCGCTTTCATGGCAATGTCGGGCGACTTTTCAAACTGCCAGAGCGAAATCGCCGCGAGCCCATCTGCTTGCGTGGCGTTGAGAAGCGACGCGAGGATCTTCTTCCGTAACGCTTGGGTGGGAATATGGTGGAAGAAGCCGAAGCAGACGCTGAGATTGCAGGGAGGTATGCCGATTTTGGGAGTGCTTCGTTTGCCGCCTCCCTCAAGCGCTTCTTCGAGAAGGTCGCACGGTATAAGGTGAAGAGACTCCTCACGCTGGGCAAGCAGAGGAAACGCTTCTTCGTCGAGCATGGGGTTGCGATCGATGCCGTAATAGGAGAACAGGGGAGCGCCGTTGCCGTTTCGGATGCCCTCCTCGCTGTCTCCCTCGCTTCGCTTGCCATCACGCTCATTGCTCCAATTATTGCTACCATTTTCGCCACAGCCTCCATTTGCCTCTAATTCTCGGAGAAGAAAATCTGCGAAGCGGAGGTTTCCGCACGCCACATCGAGAACGGAGAGTGTGCTGCCAGTCATAACCTGAGTGGGGGAAGGCTGGCAGATAGGGGAGCTGTCAGAAGAACCCATTTCGTCAATTGGTTCATCATGGACAGAAAAAGTTTCGCATGACGCAGAATCAAGCGCGGAAAGGCAGCGCTTCCATCCCTCCCAATGCGCATGGCGCGTTTGGGAAAACGATTCCCCCACCTGCTCGTAGAAGCGGTTTGTCAATTCGATGAGTCCTTGTGCTGTCGCGATGTCCATGACCTTGATTGTATTCGATACAATGGCACGGACAATGAAAAAGTGGCAGGGTTTTAGGTGACGGCTCGGGAGCCTCGAAGGCACCACGAGAAAAATGCAGAGCGATGCGGCATATGGACGACGTGATACAAGACATACTCGAAGGGATGCGCACGCGCGCCGGCTTTGACGAGCGCGATGTGACGCGTGTTCTGCAGCTGCATAATCGTCGCGCACATGGCTCCGAACGTGCTTTCGTCAAGAAAGATATCCTGCCGTTTCTCTTTGAGCAAAAAGAGGCAGATTCACCGCTTTGGCATTCATGGGACATCGATGAGACGACCGAAGAACGCTTGATCGCGCTTCTGCGCGTGAAACCGCGGCGCACCTCCTCAGGTGTGGCGACCGTCTCGGTGATCACCAAACCATGGCCGTGCTCGGGGGAGTGCCTCTTCTGTCCGAATGACGTGCGGATGCCGAAAAGCTATCTTGCGAACGAACCCGCCTGTCAGCGCGCGGAGCGGAATTATTTCGACCCCTATCTGCAGGTTGCCTCGCGCCTGCAGACGTTGCATCGCATGGGGCATCCCACCGATAAGGTGGAGCTCATCGTTTTGGGTGGCACATGGACCGATTATGAAGAATCGTATCGCCAATGGTTCGTTGAGGAGCTCTTCCGTGCTGTGAACGAGTTCGGCATGGTGGCGGGCCGCGAACAGGTAGCGCAACGAAGAAAGCTCTATGAGGCGTGCGGCATCGCCAATGACCGCCCAACGCTTGAGGAACAGGCGCATGGGGCGCAAAGCGCCGTGGATGCCGGAGAGCTTTCCTACAACGAGGCTGTTCGTGAACTGTATCTTTCATCGCCCGCATGGGAGTCGGTGCGGCGTTGGCAGCAGCTTGACGGAGGCGAGGAAATCCTCATCGAACAACAGTGCGCAAACGAGGATGCCGCCCATCGTGTGGTCGGACTCGTTGTGGAAACGCGCCCCGATGCGATAACGCCCGAGGTCCTTGTGAATCTTCGGCGGCTCGGCTGCACGAAGGTGCAGATGGGAATCCAAAGCCTTGATGAGCATCGTCTCGCCATGAACTCTCGACATACCACGTTATCGCAGATCAAACGAGCGTTTGCGATGATGCGCCTTTTCGGATTCAAAATCCATATCCATATGATGGCGAATCTTTTCGGCGCTACTCCCGAAGAGGATATTGCGGACTACCGTAAACTCGTCAGCGACCCTGCTTACATTCCCGATGAAGTGAAGCTCTACCCCTGCGTGTTGGTGGAGAGCAGCAACCTTGCCACCCCTTATGATCAGGGAGAATGGCGTGCCTATACGCGCGAGGAGCTTCTTTCTGTGTTGGCTGCAGATGTTGCCGTAACGCCGCCCTACGTGCGCATTTCCCGCATGATCCGGGATATCTCGACGCAGGATATTGTTGCAGGCAACACGATGACGAATCTGCGGCAGGTGGTTGAGCAGGCACTGCAAGATGGCGATGTGTCGATTGCGGAGATGCGCCATCGTGAGGTAAACCGTCGTGAAATAGACGAGAACGATCTCGTACTTGAAGATATCACCTACGAGACGGCTGTTTCAGAAGAGCATTTTCTTCAATGGGTGACGTCCGAGGGTTTTCTTGCCGGCTGCCTTCGGCTAAGCCTTCCTTCGATGGACGCCTTTGATGCGTGGGGGATAACTCGCGAGAGCACTGATAACGGTGCAGATTGGCTATTCTGTGAGCGTGACGCCATGATTCGCGAGGTGCATGTTTATAGTGAAGCTGCACGATTGCATAAACAGGGCGAGAGCGTGCAGCATCGCGGACTTGGGCGTTCCCTCATAGAACGCGCTTGTGAAATTGCCCGTGAGGCGGGCTATGACGCCATCAACGTTATCAGCGCTGTGGGAACGCGTGCCTACTATCGAAGCTGCGGCTTTGAAGATGCGGGGCTTTACCAAAAGCGCCCGCTGGCTATTTGAGAAACGCCCGCTTGAAGTTACAACGGAGCTTCGCACGGGCGCTTAAGCGACGGTATGGGAATAGCGCCTTGCGGTGCTATGAGGCAGGTTAGCCAAAGGCTGGCAGCGTGTCCGTTAGCCGACCAACCGAAAGTTGGCGGGGTGCCTGCCAAGCGGCTAACCTAAGATCGGCGGCGTGCCTGTGAGGCGGCTAGCCTTCAAGGGGCTTGAATGTCGCCTCGGCAGGCGCGGGAAGCTCGGCTGCACAGTGAGAGCAGCGCGTCGCGCCGACGTTCACCGTCTCGAGGCAATAGGGGCAAACCGGAGCGATCTCTTCCACTTCCTCCCCATCTTTCTTTGTGATCTTCGAGTTTGCCTTCGCGCCGAGGTTTTGCACGTTATTAATGCCTTTGATCAGGAAGAACACAACGAGCGCAATGATGAGGAAGTTGATGATCGCGCTGATGAATGCGCCGAAATCGATGCTGACCGTGTCGGTGACGGGAATGGCGAGCCCGCCGACGTCGGTGCCGTGCCCGCCGGTGATCAGCGTGATGAACGGGTTGATGATGTTGTCCGTGAGGGAGGTGACGATTGCGGTGAACGCGGCACCGATGATGATGCCGACTGCCATATCCATCACGTTGCCGCGATTGATAAATTCTTGAAATTCATGGATAAAGTTCTTCATGGTATTACGCCCCTTTCAAAAACGCGTCGTTTGCATGGTATACCTATTCCTGAAGCTTTTGTGTATTTCCTTTGGAAGGTCCACGATAGCACGTGCAAACCAACTTTTTCTTGTTTCTCCTGTTCAGCACGTATCATAATGAGTGCTGGGACCGCATAGGGGCATAACCGTTCCCGTAAGTTTTTTAAGAAACTTTTGCCATGGCCTCTATCGGTACGGTACAATATCGCACGTTATCGACATATCGATGTGCACGGCAGCAAATCCAATCCGTAAAATTCACTACGCTGTCAAACCGCTTAGGCGGTAAGTTTTTGTGCGCGAGCATACGTCGATACGGAAGCGACAGACCATGAAAGGCAAAGGTTTGAGGAAAAAGAAAACGGCATACAGCAAGCGCCCGCGCAAGCTCAGCGTGCTCCTTGCCGCCTCAGGCGTTGCGGTCGTCGTTTTCGTGTCGATCACCTTCGCAACCGCTGTCGCCGGATCTTCCGCCGGTGATACATCGGTGTTCGGCCTTTCGCGTCTCAGCAGCTCAGCGGCTCTTGATAGCACCTCTGAAGCCGCTATCAACGATTCGCCGCTTAACGACTCAACGATGGTTACGGCAGATGTGAAGCTCACCTCTGCGACGGAACGCGACGCAAAAGCCGGTATTGACGAGATCGCTGCAGAAGAGGAAGCGGCTCGCATTGCCGCCGAGGAGGCGGCGCGCGCCGAAGAGCAGCGCCATATCGAGCAAGCCGAAGAGAACAAAATCGTCTATGAGGACAAGGGCGGTTCCACTTCGGCAACCAATGCCGTTGATTTCTCAGTTGGCAAAGAAGCCTTTATCGCCGAATGGACTTCGCGCATCGATGCCTATCTCAGCGGTTCGAACTTGGCCGGCCAAGGCAAGACCTTCGCCGAGGCGGCATGGGAATACGGTGTTGATCCTCGCTGGTCGCCTGCCATTTCCAACACTGAAAGCGGCAAAGGATACAGCTGCTTCCTTCCCTACAATGCATGGGGATGGGGCCAGTCTTCATGGAGTTCTTGGGAAGAGGCTATATGGGCCCATGTTCAGGGGCTTGCTAACGGATACGGTTATACAATCAGCCTCAGTGCGGCAAAAAGATATTGCCCGCCCGCTTACGAGGACTGGTATGCGAAAACCCTCGCCGAAATGAATCAGATCTAACCTCTTTTTTCAAGAATCACGTACAATCGGAATAACCCAAAACGGAGCGTGAAAACGCCCTTTGTCAAAGGATGACATGGCTTGCGGGCTTACGAGGCCCGCTGCCTTTGTGGAAGAGAAAGGCAAAGCATGAGTAACGTTATCGTAATCGGTTGCGGCCGTGTTGGCTCTCAGCTTTCCAACATGCTTTCCGATAACGGGAACAACGTCTGCTGCATCGACCGTGATCCCGAGGCGTTTGCCAATCTTGGACGCAACTTCAATGGATCGACACTTCAGGGCGTCGGCTTCGACGAAGATGTGCTCGTGCGGGCGGGAATCGAGGATTGCGATGTGTTGGCGGCGGTCACCCAATACGACAATGCCAACCTCATGTGCGCCGAGGTGGCAAGCCGGCTTTTCGATGTTCCCCATGTGATTGCACGCCTTTATAATCCCGATCACGAGCGCGCCTATATGCAGTTGGGCATCGACTATGTTTGCGGAACATCGCTTGTGGCGGAGGATATTTTCTCGAAGGTCGTTTCTGGCCACGGGGCGCATATCGACACCTTTGGCGAATTCGAAGTTTTGCGGTTTTCACTCGATTTAAGCAAAGAGGAAAAGCGCACGATCCGCGTTTCCGAGCTTGAGCGCGATCATGAGATCCGCATCATCGCTTTTGAGAGGAAAGATGGGTCGGCTTCCTCCATCCCAACGTCTGAATCCATCCTCTATCATGGTGATTCGGTTATGGCATGCGTCAGCCACCGACTCATTGAATGGTTCTCGCGCTACATGCTCGATTAATCTGGCTGGACGAGGAGGCTTTTGTGTATATTGTCATCGCAGGTGGGGGAAAGGTTGGCTCGTATTTGGCGCAAGTGCTGCTCGATAGCGGCAACGAAGTCGCTGTCATCGAGCAGAGGCAAGCCGTCGCAGATCGTCTCGCCGAAGATCTCACTGGCAGCTACCTTGTTATTAACGGAGACAGCTGCGACTCGCGCATTCAAGAAGATGCGGGCGTGCGACGTTGCGACGTTTTCGTGGCGGCGATGGGGGCAGACGATTCGAACTTGGTGTGCTGCGAGATCGCGATGCGCGTTTTTAACGCCCAGCGTTGCATTGCGCGGGTGAACAGTCCGAAAAACCTGCGCATCTTCCGCGAGGTCGGTATCGAATGCGTCTCCTCGACAACGCTTATCGCAAGCCTTATCGAGGAGGAAGCGCTCTTGGGCTCGGTGAGCGTTGTCACCTCGCTCAACCATGGCAACGTGGTGCTTTCGGAAGTGGTGATTCCGCGCATGAAGCACCACTCGAACGATTTTGGCATCCTTGTTTCGGAGATCTCGATGCCGCCGGATAGCATCATCATCGCCGTTGCCGAGGAGGACGACGCCGTTGTAGCGAACGAGAACATGCGTCTTTATCCTGGCGACAAGGTGATCGTCATCGCCGATTCAAGCATCCTCGCAGAGGTGCGGTCGGTGTTTCGTAATCTTTAAGAGCGGTGAAAAGCCCTCTTTCGTCATCGGTAATCGTTCATCGAGAAAGGTGAATCCATGATCAATCGTTATACGCGTCCGCAGATGGGAGCCATCTGGGAACTCGAGAACAAGTTCTCCATTTGGAAGGAAATCGAGATCCTCGCTTGTGAGGCGCAGGCGGAGCTGGGGCAGGCGGGCATCACCCGCGAAGAGGCGCAGTGGATTCGCGATCATGCGGATTTCACCGTTGAGCGCATCGACGAAATAGAGAAAATCACGAACCATGATGTGATCGCGTTCACGACGTGCATGGCGGAATATATCGACGCCGATATTCCCGAGGGCGCGGAGAAGCCGAGCCGCTGGGTGCATTACGGCATGACCTCTTCCGACCTCGGCGATACGGCGCTTTCTTATCAAATCACGCAGGCGATCGATATCATTCTTGAGGACATCCTCGCACTCGGCGTGGTCTGCAAGGAGCGCGCCTTCGAATTCAAAGATACCCTCTGTGCGGGACGCACACACGGCATCCATGCCGAGCCGATGACCTTCGGCATGAAGTTTGGCAGTTGGGCGTGGGCGCTCAAGCGTGCGCAGACGCGCATGTTGGAGGCGCGCAAGGTGGCGGCAACTGGGGCGATCTCGGGGGCAGTCGGCACCTATTCATCGATCGATCCTTATGTGGAACAGTACGTTTGCGAGAAGCTCGGCCTTACGCCCGATCCGCTTTCCACGCAGGTGCTCGCGCGCGATCGCCACGCGCAGGTGATGGCGGCGCTTGCGGTCACCGCTTCAACTCTTGAGTCCATCGCGATGCAGGTGCGCTTGCTCCAGCAAAGCGACGTCATCGAGGCTGAAGAGCCGTTCACGAAGGGGCAGAAGGGCTCCTCGGCTATGCCGCATAAGCGCAACCCGATCACGGCCGAGCGCGTCTGCGGGCTTTCACGCGTGGTGAAGGCAAACGCGCAGGTGGCCTTCGACGACGTGGCGCTGTGGTATGAGCGCGACATTTCGCATTCAGGAGCGGAGCGTGTGGCGTTGGCCGATAGCTTCATCGCGCTCGATTACATGTTCTCGAAGATGCAGTGGATGCTCGAAGGGCTTCAAACGTATCCGGCCAAGATGGAGCACAACCTTTGGCGCACGCGCGGACTTATCTTCTCGTCGAAGGTGCTGCTTGCGCTCGTCGACACCGGCATCTCGCGCGAAGATGCCTACGTGATCGTGCAGCGCAATGCGATGAAGGTGTGGGAGGATATCCAAAACGCCGTCGCGGGCCCCACGTATCGCGAGCTTCTTGAGGCCGATCCCGATGCGAACCTTACCCCCGAGGTGCTTGATGAGATCTTCGATCCGTGGGACTTCCTCACGCGCATCGGCGTTGTCTTCGATCGTTTAGCCGAACTTGAGTTCTAGTTTGTGAAGCCTGCTGATACAGTTCTCATAAGCAATGCGGTGTTCACGGGCTGCGAGGATGCGCCGCGGCGCTTGGCGGTCGCGCTCGACGGAAGCCGTGTTCTCTGGGTGGGGCAGCCAGAGGAAGCTTCGGCGTGGTGTGATGCGCGGACCGAGGTGCACAACTTCGGCGATGCGCTCATCATGCCGGGTTTTCACGACGCGCACCTGCATTTCTTCCATTCGGCGCTTTATGGTTCGCCGCTCGCTGAGCGTTTCTTAGGGGAGAACGAGGCGGATTGCGTTGCTCGGCTTGCGCCGCTCGCGGCGCGTCGACCTGAAGGCTCGTGGCTCTTGGCTCAGGGTTGGCGCGATTACCGCTGGAATCCGCGGTCGCGCCCGACGAAGCATTCGCTTGATGCGGTTTACCACGATCGCCCCGTGGCGCTCTATTCGGGAGACGCCCATACGCTCTGGCTCAACAGCTGTGCTCTTGCACGCTTGGGGATAGCAAACGACTCTCGGCCTCCTGAGGGCGGCTACTACGAGCGCGATGCGGAAGGCGCGCTCACGGGCATTGCCGGAGAGGCAGCGGCGATGGAGCTCATGCCGCGTATCGTCGCGGAGTTCTCCCCCGAGGAGCTTATGGATGCCTACCGTGGGTTCGAACAGAAGCTCAACAGTGAGGGCATCACCTCGATTTGCGACGTGTCGCTCATGGCGCATCCGGGGCTTGATTTCGTGCGCGAAGATCTGTTCCTGGCGCTCGAAGAGGCCGACGAGCTGACGATTCGCCCTCATCTCTTCCCAACGCTTTTGGAGGATTTCTCTCGCTATGAGGCGCTTCGCGAGGCGTGCCGAGGTGAGCTCGTGACGGTGCGTGGCCTTAAGCAATTCTTCGATGGCGTATCGAGCCAACATACGGCGTGGCTGCACGATCTCTATACCAATGCCCGGACGCCCGAAGACCACGGGGCGCCGCTCTGCGATCCCGAGCGGATGCGCCAACTCATCATGGGAGCGCATGGGCGCGGTATTCCCGTGCGCATCCATACGATCGGTGATGAGGCCATCCATGCGGCGCTCGACATCGTCGAGGAAGCGCAGGGGCGATTTGGAAAATTGCCTCAAGGGAGGCACCATTCATTTGAGCACTTGGAAAATTTCCAGCCGAAGGACATCGCACGTATCGCACAGCTCGGCGTAGTCGCATCGGTGCAACCGCGACATATCACGCTCGATCCCGGCGGTCCCGAACGCGATCTCGGCATCTTGCGCATTCCGTTTATGTGGCCGTTCGCTGCACTCCTGCGCGCTGGTGCGGTGCTCGCGTTTGGCACCGATTCTCCGGTGACCGACACCAGCCCCTTCAGCAACGTTTATATGGCGATGACGCGCCAAGATAGCAAAACGCATGAGCCTTCGGGAGGATGGCTTCCCGATGAGCGCATCACGCTTGCGCAGGCGCTGCGTGCCTATACGGCGGGAAGCGCCATGGCGGCGAATCATTTCGACGAGCTGGGAACGCTCGAAGCGGGAAAACTTGCCGATATTATTGTCTTAGATCGGAACCCCTTCGCTCCCGAAGGCTGTGCGCAACTTCGCAGTGAGGTGGATTCCGATGACGCGGATTCCGCGCTAGCTGCGGAAGGCAATGCAGGAGCCTGTGCGGGGTGTGGCGCGGAGGCCCTTCCGGGAAGCGAACTGCACGTCGCGCAGGCCGAAGCGATAAAGCGCGCACGCGTGCAGGCCACCTACGTGGGCGGAAAGCTCGTCTTTGAGTGAATATCCTTGGTCGCAGTTCGTTCGACGCTGATACCTCATCCATGCAAGATGCTCGTCTACACCTGAGCTTCCACCATATCGATGAGTTCCTGCTGAGAATGGATGCCGAGCTTCGTATAGATGTGCCGGACGTGCGTTTTCACCGTGTTGTGCGAAAGCACGAGTTTTTCCTGAATGATGGTGCTCGTACGGCCGCGTGCGAGCAAGCAGAGAACGTCGTATTCCCGTTGCGTGAGCGCGTATCGCTCTTGAAGCGCTTCGCAGGCGTGTGCGAATTTGACGTCTCCTTGATCCCCATCATCGGGTGCCATATGACCGCTCTCGTTTGCTTTTTCAGTGACATCCTCTTCACCGTTGACGTGCGAAGCCCTCTGTGCGATCTGGTGGGGAACCGAGCGCACGCCGCGAATCGTCTCGTCGAAGCTGAATGTGCGCATCACGATGAAGTTGTACGTCATAAAGACAAAGGTGATCAGCATAAGGACGACGAGGGTGAGTTGTTGATCGAACGTACCGAGGGCGGTCACTCCTTGGGAGATCAACGCCCCGCACGCGATGCCAAGCCATGAGGCGGCGATTGCAGAGGCGGAAGTGGAAAGCGCGCCGAGCACGTTTCGCGCACCGACCGCCGCGATAAGGAAGTACATGAGGATGTTGAAGCAATCGGAGCCGGCGGAAAGGAGGATCGAGGAGCTCATGGAGGCAAGCGAATTGTCCCCGACAAGGCCGAGAGGTGCGAGAAGAAAGCCCGCGAACACGAGAAGCACGGAAGTGGTGTAAAACGCCTCAGCGGAGAGATTCTTTCGCATGACGACGGCGAGGAAGAAAAAGATCAGCACGGGAATGAACGCGAGGGTGATATTTGGCATGAAGAGCGGCCCTCGCTCGCTCGCGAATACGAAACCACATGCGGCGTTAAAGAGAAAGATTGAAACGTAAACGGGGCTCGAGAAGGGGAGAAACGACGAGGGATTCGTGACGTCGAGCACAATAGGAGCTTCGCTGAGCCGGATGCGTTCGATGACTGGTCGCACGCTCGGACGCATAAGCACATAGGAACCCGCGACGCAAACGAAATAGACGCAGAGAGCTCCGAGAAGAGTCGCGGGAGGTAAGAGTAGCGAACAGCCGATTTGAAGGATGTAGTTGATAACGAAGGCGCTGAGGATGATGAGAAGCGCCTTGCGAGCTCCGAGGCGCGTGAAAGAGAGACCGACAAGGACGGTAAACCACACGAGTCCGATGCCTCCGAAGGGGCTGCCACACAAGGCGATAAGGCCGTTTTGCGTCGTGATTCCCACGTAAAAGGCGATGAGGCTTGCCGCAAAAACGCCTAAACAGGCGAGAGACCATGCCGTTTCACGCAGTATCACGGGATGGCGGTAAGCGCCCCACACCACGATGATGGAGAATCCGACGCCGCAATAGGTTGAGATTTCACGTGTCGCCGGCGCGAAATCCACGATGATGGGGAAGAGCGAGCTATTGAGAACAAACGAGGCAAAGAGGAGCAGGGTGAGGGCGCCGAGGATCGAAATATCACGCCGGCTAAAATCCTCAGTGGCGCTGATCGACGCCGAAGGCGCTATTTCTTTGGATTGTCTTTCGTCCTGCGGCATGATCCCCTCTCATCTGCCTCGTTCATCATAGAAGAACGTTCGAAAAACTTCCTCACCCTCTCAGGGTTACATTTTTCTCATTATATGGGCAAAAGTCCTGTTCGTTGTTCGAGGAAAAAATTCGCGTCGTCGGGGTGACGAAAACGTTTCCCCATCTCTCTAAGATACGCGCCATGCAAAGGATGCAGCGCAAGGTTCGGTTCGCCTTTGCGCTTAAACACCTCAAACCCCTAAGGAGGGATGAACGTATGGCAGACATGAACAAAGGTATGACGCGCAGAAACTTCTTCGGGCTTGGCGCCCTCACCGCTGCCGGTGCCGCCGTTGCGGGGCTCGCCGGTTGCGCGCCGAGCTCCCAAACGGAGAGTGGGGCCACCACGGCAAGCGCGAGCGAAACCGCCTCCTCGTCCACGGCGGCCGTCGATTGGCTCGGTGTGGAACCCGAGGTCGCGGATTCCGACATCACCTCGACCCTTGATACCGATTTCCTCATCATCGGCGCTGGCACGGCTGGAATGGCCGCCGCGGCAACGGCAACTGATCTTGGCCTCGACTTCATTCTTTGCGAGAAGGATCAGGTTGTTCAGGAAACCCGCGAATATGTGGGCATCGTGAATGCGCAGGATGCTATCGCGCAAGGCGGCGAGACCGATCCGAAGAAACTGCTTAACGAGCTGACTCGTTACGCCTCCGGCCGTTGCAACCAAGAAGTGATAAAGGTTTGGATCGATGAGAGCAACGAATATCTCGAGTGGGTAAACGAGAAAATGCTCGCCGCCGATAAGCCGCCCGTTATGGACATGCCGGGGCAAAGCGATCATCAAACCGGTGGAACCGATTATTACATTCCGGCGCTTCAGCACGTGTGGATGACCCCCTACGTGCCGCCGATGCGCAACGACGTCATGCAGACCACCGTCGAAAACGCCGGCAATGAGATTCTGTTTGGCTACACGCTCGTGAAGCTTATTCATGGCGATGGCAAGGTGACCGGCGCGATCTTCGACACCGAAGACGGCAAAGTGCAGATCAACGCCAAGGATACCCTGCTTGCGACAGGTGGCTATCCGGCGAACCCGGTTATGGTGAGCGCTCTTCAGCCGGCAACGCTGACATGCGTCACCTCTTCGAGCTATTCGCCGAAGGACGACGGTTACGGTTTGCGCGCCGGCATCTGGGCTGGCGGCAAGAAGGACGCCGATCCTGCGCCGATGATCTTCGACCGCGGCGCGGTTGAGGTCGGCGTGAACGCCGGTTATGTCGGCACGGGCGCAAACGCCGCATTCCCCGGGACCATCTTCCAAGAGAACATCGGCAGCCAGCCGTTCATGAAGGTGAACCGCAACGGCGTCCGTTTCGCCAACGAATCGACGCCTTATGACTTCATCTGCTTCCAAGCGGGACAACAGCCCGGCGGTGTGTGGTGCACCGTCTTCGACGCGAACGCACCGCAAGACATTCTCCGCTTCGACACCATCGGTTGCTCGGCTTATGCGAAGCAAATGATGGCGGTCGGTATGCCGATCGAGGAGTTCTGCGCCATGTCATTAGACGCCGGCGTGATGAAGAAGGCCGACACGATCGAGGACTTGGCCGATCAGCTGGGCTTCGAGGGTGAGGCGAAAGAGAACTTCCTCAACCAAGTGGAACGCTATAACGCGCAGTTCGACGCTCAGTCCGACGACGACTTCGGTAAAGAGGCGTATCGTCTCTCCGCGTTGCGTACTCCGCCGTTCTACGGTTGCTGGTTCGGTGGCACGCTGCTCACCACGCTTGACGGCCTGCAGATCAACAAGGACTGCCAAGTTCTCGATGCCGACGGCAACGTGATCGAGGGCTTCTATGCAGCAGGTGATGTTTCCGGCAGCTTCTTCAGCGGGAATTACCCCGAGTACATCGTCGGCGTGGCTTCGGGACGTTCCTCGGTCCAAGGCCGCCATGTCGCACGGCTGTTGGCTGGAGATTTGACCGCATAGGCGAACCTCTCGTTGGGCTTCGGGAGAATTGGCTTACAATAGCGGCATCCGCAAGACGGAAAGCCGTATCAGGAGGGCGTGAGCTTGGCGGCTGCGCCCTCCTTTTTCTGCGATACCGAAGGAGGATCGCCATGTATAAAATCCATTGTTTGAACAACATCTCCCCGAAGGGTCTGGCGCTGCTTACGCCTGATTACGAGCTTACCGATAACGTGGAGGAGGCCGACGCCATCCTCGTGCGCAGCGCGAATATGCACGAGATGGAGATCCCGCCTGCGCTCAAGTGCGTTGCTCGTGCCGGTGCCGGTGTGAATAACATTCCTCTCGACGCCATGGCGGAAAAGGGGATTCCGGTATTCAACACGCCCGGCGCGAATGCGAACGGCGTGAAGGAACTCGTGGTATGCGGCATGCTACTCGCGGCGCGCGATGTGGTGGGCGGCATCGAGTGGGTGCGCGCGAATGCCGACGACCCCGATATCGCGAAAACGACCGAGAAGGCGAAGAAGCAGTTCGCCGGCACCGAGATCACGGATAAAACGCTTGGCGTCATTGGTCTTGGCGCCATCGGGAAGCTTGTCGTGGGCGCCGCCGAAGCGCTTGGTATGCACGTCATCGGCTATGATCCGAATTGCGATGAGACGAAGGCCGCTGCCATCTCGCCTGCCCTTCAGTTCACCACCGATCTCAAAGGCCTTTATGAGGCGAGCGACTACGTGACGATCCATGTGCCGGCGACCGCCGATACGAAGGGCATGATCGACGCCCAAGCGATCGCGCAAATGAAAGACGGCGTGGTCTTTTTAAACTTCGCACGTGACAGCCTTGTGAACGACGCCGATATGGCGGCTGCGCTTGCCTCGGGGAAGGTGGCTCGTTACGTGACCGACTTCCCGAACGCGGCGGTAGCGAAGATGGAAGGTGCGATCGTCATTCCGCACCTTGGCGCTTCCACCGAGGAAAGCGAAGACAACTGCGCGATTATGGCGGTGCGTGAGGTGATGGATTACCTCGAGACCGGTACAGAATCGCATTGCGTGAACGGATTGTAAGGAGCTTACATGGGAAGGTTTATCGTTTGTCGATAGACCTT
>CANQTB010000025.1 GCA_947626665.1 uncultured Eggerthellaceae bacterium | reverse complement strand
ATTCGTGCATCCGCTCTATGTGGAAAACGACTACTTTGGGGGAAACGTCGATGTCACCGGTCTGCTTACCGGAAGCGATATCGTGGAAGCGATACGGAAGAAGATAAGCTCGGGCGATGCGTCGTATGGGGGAGGTGCCGATAAGGCGGGCAGCGCAGGGGAAAGCCCTTTCGAGGCAGGTGGCGCTGGGAAAAGCACTGCTGAGGAGCATGACGCAGAGAAAAGCGTCTTCGCTTTGCCCCAGATCATTTTCAATAGTGATGGCATCACGCTCGATGGCAAGACGCTTTCCGAGATGCGAAGCGATATTGAAGAAAGCGACCGCGTGCGCCTTGCCGTGGTATCCTTAAACCCGACCGATTATCTTCGTGATTTCATCGGGCTGGCGCAAACAGCGCCTTCGAATGTGCCTTCAGAACCAACGGCATAATCGACGTATGTTGAAGGAAGAGAGAGAAGTTTAAAGACATGGCTTTGCCCATTGTTGCCATCGTCGGACGCCCGAATGTGGGCAAGTCGACGCTCGTCAATCGCATCACCCAGCAAGATGGTGCAATCGTTCATGAGATGCGCGGCGTGACGCGTGACCGCTCGTATCATCGCGGCGATTGGAACGGTTTGGAATTCATGGTCGTCGATACCGGCGGCATCGAGATCGGAAACGACGATGCTTTTCAGGCTGGAATTCGAACGCAAGCGCTCGCTGCTACCGAAGAAGCTGATGCGATCATTTTTGTGACCGACTCACGCGTGGGCGTGACAACCGACGACGAGGAGGTTGCTCGCATTCTGCGCCGTGCGCATAAGCCGGTTTTCCTCGCAGTCAACAAGCTCGATACGCCGAATCGCGAAGAGGCGATGTGGGAGTTTATGCAGCTTGGCTTAGGCCAGCCGTGGGCGATATCGGCGGTTCATGGCCACGGCACGGGCGATCTGCTTGATGCGGTGGTTGCTGCGCTTCGGCAACGCGGCGTGGAAAGCTTCGAGGACGAGGAGGAACCGGCGATCAACGTGGCGATCATCGGCCGTCCGAACGCGGGAAAATCCTCTCTCACGAACTGCTTGTGCAAGGCGAACCGCGCAATCGTGAGCGACGTTGCCGGCACCACGCGCGATGCGATCGATACGCTTATCCGCCGCGATGACGTGCTTTATCGCATCGTCGATACAGCGGGTATTCGAAGAAAAAGCCAGATCAACGAGGACGTTGAATACTATGGCTTCGTGCGTGCCATGCGGGCGATCGATCGGGCGGATGTGGCCCTGCTCGTCATTGACGCTTCGATCGGACTGACCGATCAGGATCAGCGCGTCGCCGGCCTTGCCGACGATCGTGGATGCGCGCTTGTGCTCGTCCTGAACAAGTGGGATCTCGCCGATGAGCAGGCGCGGAAGCTTCTTCGCGAGCGCATTGAGGATCGCATGACCTTCGTCTCCTATGCGCCAACCGTTTCGACGACGGCGCTCACAGGGCGAAATGTCGAGAAGGTGTGGGAGAGCATCGATGATGTGTATGCGCGCTATGCCGAGACGATCCCGACATCTGCATTGAATGTATGGCTCGGCGAATTGCGCGAGGTGGGGCATACCGTTTCGAAGGGCAAGGCGACGTTGCGCATGAAATACGTAACGCAAACCGGCACGCGACCGCCCCAGTTCACGTTTTTCGCCAATCGGCCCGATATTGTCGACGATAATTACCGACGTTATCTGGAAAACCGTCTCCGCGAGCGTTTCGATTTGAAGGGAACGCCCGTGCGTTTGCGTTTCAAAAAGAAAGACTGACAGGAGGCCGCTGTGATCATCTGTATCGGCGTGCTGATCGCGCTTGCGGTTGTCACTTTTATTATGGGCTCCGTTCCGTTCGGTGTGGTTATCTCCCAAATGTTTTATGGAAAGGACATCCGCAGCGAGGGTTCGGGCAATATCGGCACCACCAATGCGATGAGGACCCTCGGTAAAAAGGGCGGCGTCGCGGTGTTCGTGCTCGATTTTGGGAAGGGACTGCTCTCAGGATTGGTGGCTTTCATCTTCGCCCTCTTCCTCACCAGCGAAAACTATGCGACGGGCGAGCCGTATATCACGCCGCTGCTTGTGGCGCTCGGCAACGACAAGTTAGATGCCCTAACGCTTTCCACCCTTGATGCCCAATTCACCCTCGCGCTCACGATGGGCATCGCGTTCTTCTGCTGCGTCATGGGCCACATCTTCAGCCCGTGGTTGCATTTCAAAGGCGGGAAGGGCATCGCGGTCGCGGTGGGCGCCGAGTTTTTCGCCTTCCAGGTGTTCGGCGCGCTCATCGAGCTTGCGGTTTTCATCGTCTTCGTTGCGATAAGCCGCCGTATCTCGGTGGGCTCGATCGCGGCGGCGGTGGCCTGCCCCTTTGTTGCGGCTTACTATTTCCTCTACGTGACCTTCGTGCCGTTCTCGTTCGCCTTGTGCACCATCGGTGCGGCGATCGTCATCTGGGCACATCGTGGCAACATCAAGCGTCTAATGCACGGTGAAGAGCCGAAGATCGGTGCCAAGAAAGCTGCGGAAGGAGAGGCGAGCGCATGAGGGTGGCGGTCATCGGTGCCGGCTCGTGGGGAACAGCGATCTCCCAGCATCTGGCGCGAAAGGGCTATGAGGTCGTTATCTGGGCCTACGAAGCCACGCAGGTGGAGGCGATCAACTCCTCGCATAAAAACCTCTCCTACCTGAAAGGCAAAGAGCTCCTTCCGTCTATTTCGGCGACGGCAAGCTATGGGGAAGCGCTCTGTGGTGCTGATGCGGCGTGCGTCGTCTCTCCCTCGGCCTTCGTGCGCTCCGTGGCCCGTGGCATGGCGCCGTGGGTGGGGCCTGAGCTTCCCGTCATCTGCTGCTCGAAAGGTGTGGAGGACCATACGGGCGATCTGCTTTCCGAGGTGCTTGATGAGGAGCTCTCGCATCCTGAGCGCATCGCGGTGCTTTCCGGACCCAACCATGCAGAGGAAGTGATCGACGAGGTGCCGGCGGCCACCGTGATCGCAAGCGATGACGCGGCAACGGCCCTCTTCTTCCAAGGGCTCTTCGCGAGCGATGCGTTTCGCACCTATGTGTCGGGTGATTTGCGGGGCATCCAGCTCTGCGGCGCTTTCAAGAACGTCATCGCGATCGCAGTCGGCATTTCCTATGGCCTCGGCTATGGCGACAACACGGCGGCGATGCTCATAACGCGCGGGCTTGCCGAGATGAGCCGGCTCGTCGTGGCGTGCGGCGGCGAGGCGATCACCTGCATGGGGCTCGCTGGCGCCGGCGACATGGTGGTGACCTGCATGTCGAAGCACTCGCGCAACCGCACCTTCGGGGAAGCGCTTGTTGCGGGCACGACCGTTGCGGACTACCAGCGGAAAACGCAGATGGTGGTGGAAGGCGCCTCGGCGTGCCGGACGCTGCAGATCCTCGCTGAGCGCAACTGCGTGGAGCTCCCTTTGACGTCGATGGTTCGTGCCGTCGTGTGGGAGGGAATGGACCCCCACGACGTCGCCTCGGTTCTTCTCGGGCGCCCCTTGACCACTGAGTTTTACGGGCTTTAGATTCCGCCGCTCTGACGAACGGCGCACGCACCTTGGCTGCTTCTATTGCCGCCCGTCTCCCTGAATCATGAGCCAGTCTCTGGCTGAAACGACCTTGCATGTCGAAGCCTGATAGCTCGATTCCACGCGCGCAACAACGTAACGGTTCTCAGCATCAATACCCAGCTCGTCGCAGACGATATTAAGATGCTTCGCGTACTTGTCGTGGAATGTGCGCGACGATTTTATCTCTATGGCCTGATGGTTGTCGGGATAGGTGAAATCGAGAAGATCTATCTCGCGCTTGCTGTCGTCGCGGTAGAAATAGAGCTCGGGCTGTTTTCCGGCATTGAGATGCCGCTTGAGCGTTTCCGATACAATGAGGTTTTCGAAAATCGCCCCAAAGTAAGTGCTTTCGACCAGTTGCTGGAGAGTGGTTATTTTCAGGAGATGGCACAGCAGCCCCGTGTCGTAAAAGTAGAGCTTGGGCGTTTTGGTGAGCCGCTTCTTCATGTTGGCATAAAACGGCTGCAGTGAGAAAACCAGATAGCTTTTTTCGAGAATGGAGAGCCAGCCTTTTATTGTCGGCGCCGACACACCCGTGTCGCGCGCCACCGAGGCGATATTGATAAGACCCCCCGCGTTGTGGGCGCAGGTGGTTAGTAATTTATGGAAGGAAGCCTTGTCGCGGATTTCCAGCAGCTCAGCGACGTCACGTTCTACGTAGGTGTCGATGTAGCTCGGGAAATAAACCTCTGGCGGAATATTCGCATCATGTAGTCGGGGATAGCCCCCCTCCAAGGTGAATTCGTCGGTGTCGAGTGTTTCGTGGCTTGCATTTTGAAGCTCCCAAAACGAAAGGGGAAGCAACGTCAGCAGACCAACGCGCCCCGCCAGCGATTGTCCGATATTTTGCATCATAAGAAAGTTCTGCGACCCTGTGAGCACATATTGCCCTGTTACCTTGCGCTCGTCGGAAACAACCTGAATCATTGAGAACAAATCGGGGGCATACTGGGCCTCATCTATGATGAGATGAGGCTCGCGGTTCCGAATAAAGCTCACGGGGTCTTCGAGTGCGGCGGAGCGTGTCTGCGGGTTTTCGAGATTGACGTATTCGTAGTCGGGAAAGATTGCTTTGGCAAGAGTGGATTTGCCGCTTTGGCGCGGCCCGCTGAGCGAGACGATGGGAAACCACCCCGCCATATCCCGCCATCGTGCTCCGAGCAATCGAAAGATAAAGTCGCCCATCCGTGCCCTTTCGATCTCGCGGCTTATCTATCCAAGGCAATCTACCACAATCTTAAAGTAGAACTTACCAAAATCTTAAACTAGATTCTACCATAATCATAAAATAGGAATTTCCATAATCTTAAAATAGGAGAAAGCGATGTATGCGAGAAGCCACTGGGCCTCGGTATTACGGTACCCCTTATGAGTCCGAACATATCCTCAAACCTTTGCGAGAAGGCGATCTCCCAGATTAAAAGGGGTGCTGGGGAATGGGCCAGTGTAACGTTTCGTTAACGCCCATTTATCCCGTGGTTGACCCTTTTGCTCTTACCTTATTCTCATTTCGCTCGGTCGCCTACACTTTGCAACCGATGGTTGAACATCCGAAATGCAAGTTCGTCAGCATGTGAAAGGAGCACGTCATGGCTGATTTTGCAAAACCTTATGATGCTTATGTACCCGAGCGCAAGATGACCAAAGAAGAGGTCTTCCAGGCAATTCGCCTCGATCTCGCGAGCGAGCTTGAAGCAGCCTATCTGTATCAATCACTCGTCATGGCAACCGATGATCCGGTCGTCAAGCGCGTTCTTTCCGACATTCGCGACGAGGAAAAAGAGCACTTCGGCGAGCTGATGGCGCTCATGCGCTACCTCGACCCGAACCAGAAGTGGTTCTGGGACGAGGGCGAAGGCGAAGTTTGCGAGATGCTGCAAGAGATGAAGGGCATTGATGAGGCTGCCGCGAAGAAAATCATCGACAGCGTGACGCCGGTCGATGAGGACAATCCACCCGAGCCTTCGCTGTAATCTCCTCCTCTTTTCCAATTTCGAGTCCGCGCCGCCTCTCTCTCGGCGCGGATTTCTTTTTGCCTTGAACGCCCCGAGCTCAGGCCGAGCAGAGATGCTATGCGAGGGCGTGGCGCTGCTCAAGGAGACGGAGGCGTTCGTTGAACGCAAGGAGCCGAGCGTTTCCTGAGGATGAGTTTTTCCGTGAAGGTGAAACCAACCGGTGTGTCGGGATGACAACGGCAAGGGGGCTTCTCTGCGCCGCGCGCCCGACGAGGCGATAGGAGGACGGGGAGCCGATGATTTGGGCGATTTCAGCGGCGCTGCGCATCTGGCCGTAGGGAATGTTGCCGATTGCCTCCCAGACGCTGCGCTCAAAGTCGCTGCCGGAGGCGGTGTAGACGACGTTTAAGGCGGTGCGCTTTCCGGCGAGGTATTCAAGCAGCTGGTTGGCACAGGCGTTGGTGGGCGCCGATGCGACATAGGCCGACGCGGCAATTTCTTTGGGCAGCGATGCTCCCGATTGATCGAAGACCACTGCGGTGACGGTTGTTCCGTCGCTCGCGATTGCAACGTTGCCCAAGGGGGTGCGATAGGTGAAATGAGAAAGCGGTGCGCCCATGAAGTTCCTTCCGGTGAGGACATTTCCATTATACGGCATGGATTCCCCGATGTGCTTTGCGCTAGAATGGAGGCATGTTCGAGCCGATAAAAATAGCACCTTCCATTCTCTCTGCCGACTTCATGAATTTGGGGATCGAGATTGCCCGTATTGAAGAGGCAGGGGCGGGTTATGTCCATGTCGATGTGATGGACGGCCATTTCGTTCCGAACTTGAGCATCGGCGTCCCCTTGCTCAAACAGCTTGTTCCCGCGACGTCTTTGCCCTGCGACGTCCACCTGATGATCGACAATCCGCTCCGCGAGCTCCCGTGGTTTTTAGATTGCGGAGCGGCGCTCTATACGATTCATCGCGAAGCGGTGAGCGACGATGAGGTGCGCCGAGCGATTGCGATGATCCATGAGGCGGGAGCTTTGGCGGCGCTTTCGGTGAAGCCGAAGACCCCTGTTCGCAGCCTCGAGCTGGTGCTCGAGGATCTCGATATGGTGCTCGTGATGAGCGTCGAGCCGGGCTTTTCTGGCCAAAGCTATATCGAGGGGAGCGAGGATAGGGTCGCCGAGCTTGCGCAGCTTTGCCGGACTCATGGCGTATCGCCTCTCATCGAGGTTGACGGTGGCATTGGGGAAAACACCGCTGCGCGTGTGGCTTATGAGGGTGCTGATGTGCTTGTGTGCGGAAATGCCGTATTCAGGGCGGAAGATCCGGCTGCCGCGCTGAGAAAGATCGCGCATATCGCTGATGAAGCACGGCTCGAAGGTCTTCATAAGCTCAGCACGGTCGGCAAGACGTGCGTGGGCAAGACGTTTGCAGACAAGATGCGTGCGGGCAGGGCCTGCATCGACAAGCGAAGCTTTGCGGGTGAAGACTCGTAATGGCGCCCTTTCCAGCTTCCATCTCCGATGTATCTTTGGACTACACCTATCTTGATTATGCCGCATCGACTCCGCTGATTCCCGAGGCAATCGCGGCGATGGAGCCTTTCCTCAAATGCGAAAGCGTCCGCCCGAGTGCATGGGCGAATCCCAATTCCCTTCATCGTGCCGGTCGCGCGGCATTTGCTGCTCTTGAGGATGCGCGCCATACGTTTGCCGAGGCAATCGGCGCCAAACGCCCTCAAGAGGCGATCTTTTGCTCCGGCGCCACCGAGGCGGACAATCTTGCCATCAAAGGCATCGCGCATGCCGCTCTTGAAAAGCGCCGGCTGCAGGGAAAAGCCCCCAAGAATCCTCGCATCATCGTAAGCGCCATCGAACATGACGCCGTGCTTGCTCCGGCTAAATCTCTGGAGGCCCAAGGATTTCAAGTTGATTATCTTGCGCCTGATTCTCAAGGGTTTATCTATGCACGCACACTCGAAAACGAGCTTGACGACAATGTGCTGCTCGTCTCGGTGCAGATGGTGAACTCGGAAATCGGCAGCGTTCAGCCTGTAGAGGAGCTTGCCGCATGCGCCCATGCGGCTGGGGCCCTTTTTCATACCGATGCAACCCAAGCGCTCGGAAAAACATATCTTGATGTGAGCGCTCTCGGCGTTGATGCGGCCTCGTTTTCGGCCCATAAAATCGGCGGCCCGAAGGGCGTCGGAGCCCTTTATCTGAAAGCGAGAACTCCTTGTGCGGCAGCGACGCTCGGCGGCGGACAAGAGGGGGGCATGCGAAGCGGCACGCAGAATGTCGCGGGTGCCTGTGGTTTTGCTGCGGCGGCTCAAGTTGCGCAGGCTACGGCAGAAGACGAGTCGGGTCGCCTCCGCCATCTGCGCGACTACCTGTATGCGTCGCTCGATGAGCTGCCGGAATGGCAGCCGACGGTGGAGGTGGAGCCGGAAAGTCGCGACTTTGCTCCCCATATCGTCCATGGGCTGCTGCACCGGATAGAAAGCGAAACGGCTATCCTTCGGCTCGATGGGCTTGGGTTTGCCGTATCGGGGGGCTCGGCATGTTCGTCCCATTCTCTTGATGTGAGCCACGTGTTACGTGCGATAGGAATACCGACCGATGCGGCGCGGGGCGCCCTGCGAATCTCACTTGGGCGCTTTACGACCGCTGATGATTTGGTGCGTTTGGTACATGCCCTTGCTGCATGTGCGGATTGGAGAAATTAATGGAGTTGGTAAACACCCACTGCCATAACGTGCTGAGCGGCCATGCCGTTGGCACTGTGGAGGATTATGCGAATGCGGCGGAGAAGGCGGGGCTTTCCACCCTTGCCTTCACCGAGCACTACGTGCTCTCGGATGCGATGGATCCCACTCATCACGTTTCGCTTTCACCGACCGAGCTTTTCGAATACATTGAGCAAGTGGAAGAGGCGGCACGAACGCATCCGAATCTGGAGATCATTTTGGGATGTGAGCTGGATTACTTGGGAGCAACGGAGGACCGCCATCTTACCTCGAAGGATTTCGATCCGTTCGCCTTGGTTCTTGGTTCCGTGCATTTTCTCGACGGTTGGGCTTTCGATAATCCGAAATCAATCGAACGGTGGGAAGAGCCCGGTGCAACCGAAGAAATATGGCGGAGATATTTCGAATTATGGTGCGATGCGGTGCTCGATGAAGATAAGCCCTACCACGTGATGTCTCATCCCGATCTGCCGAAGAAGTTCGGCTATTATCCCGCATTCGACCTCAATCCTTTCTACGAACAGGCGGCTGAGGCCTGCGCGCAAGCTGAGCGAATGATCGAGGTGAACACCTCGGGCGGTTATTACGCTTGCCACGAGATGTTTCCGTCGCCGGCGTTCCTTCGGGCTTTTTGCCGTGCCGGCGTTCCCGCAACAGTGGGAACCGATGCCCACGATCCGGCGAATGTCGCTCGCGACATCGAGAAAGCATATGGCCTTATGTGGGAGGCAGGATATCGCCGCCTCACGGTGCCGACGAAAACCGGCGACCGCCGCACGATTGAGCTGTGATACTTTCTGGCGCACGACTTGACATCTGCTAGTATGATAGATCAGAAAGACGGTCGCTCTGGATGGGCCATCCTTCGATGTTCGTTACGTCATGAGGAGGTTTAGGTGGAAGCGAAGCGAGATGATTTGACGCGACTTCTTCAGGTGCAAGACATAGATCTGGAGATTCTTCGTCAGAAGAAGAAATTCGACGAGCTTCCCCAACGCGAGCAGATTGTCCAAGCACGTCGCCGCAAAGAGGCGATCGGGGAGAAGAAGGCGAAGGTTGCCTCCCTGAAGAAGGAGATCGAACGTAAGATCACGCGTGTCGGCGATGAGGATGCCTCGCTTGTGAAAAAGCAGCAGGGCGTTCAGGCGGCGATGGATGCCGCGAAAGGCGATTATCGCAACGTGGAAGCGCGCAGCAAAGAGCTGGCAGGAATCATGAAGCGCCGTGAAACGCTTGAGGGCGACATGAACCACCTGACGGAAGAGCTTGATAAGGCGCAGGCCGTTTACGACCAAGCTGAGCGGGCTCTTGCTGATGTAACAGCGAAAGAAGAAGAATCGGTTGTCTCGTTCCAGAAGATCGGCGGGAAACTCAAGCAGGAGATTGCGAGCAATCAGGAAAAGCGCGATGCAATCCTTACCGAAGTCGACCCCGCGCTTGTGCGCGTATACGAGAAGGTCGCCAACCGAACGGGGGGAGTTGCGATTTCGTATCTGCAGGACAATCGCTGCGGTGCCTGCCGAAGCACGATAGAAAGCGGTCGTTTGATTGAGCTCCGTGCTCAAGCGCCGCTCGGCACCTGTCCCCATTGCAAGCGACTTTTGATTATTGAATAGCGATATCTTAAAGCGAGGATCTATGGCCTCTTCTCTTGAGCGTCTTTCGAGAGGCGCCCAATCGGTGGAAGTGAAGCGGAAACCGAACGTGCACGAATACACGGTTGGCGAGGAGATCGCAAACTCCATCTCCCATGGCATCGGCGTGGCGCTTGCCATTGCGGCGATCCCGCTCGTGGTGGTGAAAGCGGTAAGCGACGGGGGAGGCGTGCTGCTCTTCTCAGGGCTGATGTATACCATCATCATGATGCTCGAATACCTCATGTCGACGCTTTACCATGCGCTTACGCCCGACAAGGCCAAGCGCGTGTTCAAGGTGCTCGACCACAGCTTCATCTACCTCTTTATCGCGGCAACCTATACGCCGTTTTGCCTTGTTACGCTTGCCGATATCGGCGGTTGGCAACTCTTCTGGTTCGTGTGGATTCTTGCTTTGGCCGGCGTTTTCTTCGAAGCGTTCTGGGTGTTTCGGCCACGCTGGATCTCTGCCGTGCTCTACCTCGCACTCGGCTGGACGGTCGTTTGGTACATTCCCGTGCTGTTGGATATCTTTCCGCCGGTGGGGCTGTGGCTGCTCGCGATCGGCGGCCTTTGCTACAGCGTCGGGTGCATCTTCTATGTGTTGAAGAAGGTGCCGTACCTGCATGCGGTGTTTCATCTCTTTGTTCTCGCGGGAAGCATCTTCCAATTCTTCGCCGTCTTCTTCTTCGTGCTTTAGTTGCGCTGTTCGGAGGAACAGCGCAAAAAAGCCGCCTACAGAGGGCGGCTTCGCAAGCAAAAGATGTTCGCAAAAGCGAAGGTCAGGCTACGCCTTCTCAACGCGCCCCGATTTGATGCACTGGGTGCAGACGCGGGCAGTGCGCACGGCGCCGTTCGCTTCGCGAATGTGAATCTTCTGTACGTTCGGACGAAAAACCCGATGTGATACGCGGTGTGAGTGGCTGATCGTATTGCCCGACACCGGGTGTTTTCCGCATATTTCGCAAACTCGAGACATCTCTCTCAACTCCATATCTTAAGGTGCTATTTCTTGCCTGTAGGAAAGCCAAAACACTATAGCACAATTGAAAATGCGCCTACAAGGAGATAATTAGAATGTTTTGGCGGTCGGAGCGCCTTCGTCCCAGAAAAACCTCCCATTGCGTTATACTGTGGCGTTGGTCATTAAACGGAGGAAGGAGCATTATGAGCCAAACTATCGCAGGGAACCTGCATGTGGCAAACGATGTGCTCGCGGATATCGTGGGTAACGCGGCTATGGAGTGCTATGGCGTTGTCGGCGTCGCGGCGCCGAGCGTGGCCGATGCGACCGCTAAGATTCTTCCCAAATCACGTCTGCGCCGCGGCGTGGTCGTCAATTCCACCGATGCTGGGATCCATGTAGATCTGTATGTTGTTATCGAGTACGGCACCAATGTGTCGACCGTATCGCGAAACCTGATCGACCAGGTGGGTTTCGCGCTCACGGAATACACCCATGTGCCCATCGAAGGTATTGAAGTTCATGTGGAGGGTATCAAGGTGCGCCGTTCGTAGGACGATTCGGACGGTTGATAAGGCGGGCCCGACCGACGCTGCGTGAGGGATGCGCATGGCGGCGGGTTCGCTTCCACGATAAAGGAGAGAGTAGTTCCATGTCGAAAACGTATACGCCCAAAGATGTGATGAATGCCCTTGCGGCGGCGAGCCGCGTCCTCAGCTCGCGCAAGGACGAGATCAACAAGCTCAACGTGTTTCCCGTCCCCGACGGCGACACGGGAACGAATATGTCGCTCACGCTCGAGAGCGTCGTGAACAATCTTGCGACGCTTCCTCCCGACGCCGATCTGAACTCAATCAGAAAGGCGATCACGACAGGCGCTCTTATGGGCGCGCGCGGAAACTCCGGCGTCATCACCTCGCAGATCCTGCGCGGCCTCTGCGAGGGATCGGTGAATTCGACGAGCATCACGACCGCCTCCATTGCGGACGCCTTCCAACGCGCCGTCGAGGTTGCCTTCCAAGCGGTGCGCAAGCCCGTCGAGGGCACGATCCTCACTGTGCTGCGCGATTCAGCCGCTGCTGCTGCCGATGGCAAGAAAAAGGACCTTTCGGTGGACGACGATCTCCAGGCGATCGTAGCAGCAGCGTTTGAATCGGTGAAGCGCACGCCCGACCTGCTGCCGGTGCTGAAGGAAAACGGCGTTGTCGACTCCGGCGGTTTCGGTCTGGCGATTCTCTTCGACGCCTTCGTCGCGGCACTGCTCGGCAAGGAGGGAACGATTCCCAACGCGCTTGCAGATGCGCAGCTCTCAAATCCGAAGGTGGAAATCCAGCACTTCCAAGACTGGGAGGGTGCGAACTTCCGCTACTGCAACGAATTCCTCGTGCAGTCCGACACGCTTGTGAAAGAGGATGCGCTTGACTTCCTCCAGACGATGGGCGATTGCGAGCTTGTCGTGGGCGAGATTCCGCGCTTCAAGGTGCATGTGCACTCGAACCGCCCCGATGAGGTGCTGAAGTACTTCCTCGACCGTGGCCAAATCTTCGAGGTGTTCATCCACAACATGGACATGCAGGCCGATGAGCGCATCGAGAAGATCAAGGCCGACGAGGGCGAATCGGAATCCGAGCATCGCGCCATCGGCTTTGTCGCCGTCGCGGCGGGCGAGGGCAATGCGAAGATCCTCGAGAGCCTCGGAGTGGAAGAGGTGGTCTCTGGCGGACAGACGATGAACCCCTCCACCAAAGATATCCTCGATGCGATCAATCGCGTGAACGCGGACGCGGTCATCGTGTTGCCGGACAATAAGAATATCGTGATGGCAGCTCAGACGGCATGCGGTCTCGCCGATCTGCCGGCGGCGGTCGTGCCGACGAATTCGGTGCCGCAGGCGTTTTCGGCGCTCTTTGTCGTCGATCTTACGAAGTCGCTCGACGAGAACGTTCAGGCGATGACCGAGGCGCTTGCCGACGTGCACACGGGCGAGATCACGCATGCGATCAAGGACTCGCAGGACGCCGACGGCAACCCGATCAAGAAAGATGATGTGATCGGCATCGCCGACGGCGCGATCAAGGCGTCGGGCAAGACGATCGACGAGGTTTTAATGAAGCTTCTCGATGTGATGGATGCTGCCGATGCCGACACGCTGACGATCCTCGCAGGCGATCAGCTGTCTGATGACGAGTTCAAAGAGCTCACCGACAAGGTGGAGGAGCAATACGAAGACCTTGAGGTGGATGCTCATCGGGGTGACCAACCGCTTTATCCGCTCGTCTTCTCGGTGGAATAACGCATGAGAATCGCTTTCAGCGTTGAGCTTTGACAGACTTGCAGCCACGCTTTCGCTCGAGGAGCCGGTAAGCCGCGTCAAGGGGGTTTCGCCTGCTCGTGCGCAGATTCTCGCGCGTATGGGCATCGGGACCGTGCGCGATTTGCTCTGCCATTTCCCTCGGCGCTATCTCGACCTTACGTCGTGCCGCAGCGTGCGCGACGCACGCATCGGCGAACCTTGCACGATTCAAGGAACGATTCACGATATCAAGCTCAAGCGCCCGCGCCCACGCCTTCCCTTAGTGGAAATCTCTCTTTTCGATGGAACGGGAATCCTTGTGGTGACGATGTTTCACCAACCATGGCTGATGGATCGTTTAAAGAAGGATCAGAAATTAGCGGTGGCGGGCAAGGTGGAGTTTTCGTATGGCTTCAAGCGGATGACAAATCCCTTTCTTGAGGAGCTTGGAGAAACGACGGAGTTTGCGGGCAAGGTGATTCCCATTCATCCGGCAACCGAAAAGCTTCCGGCTGGCATGATGAGGCGCCTTGTTGCAAATGCTCTCGAGATGGTTCGCGGTATGTACGATCCGCTGCCGCTTTCGCTGCGGGTCCGTTCTCATTTCATGAGTCGGCAGACGGCTTTTGAGTGTATCCATTTTCCTCACACGATGGAGGAAGTTGACGAAGCGAAACGGCGCTTGGCCTATGAAGAGCTTCTGCTGCTGCAGCTTTTCATGATGCAGGAGGCTGCCGCACGTGGGAAAGGGGCGCTCCCGACAGCGCATGTGACAGATGGAGAACACGTGCATCGGCTCTTTGAGGCGCTCCCATATGAGCTGACCGCCGATCAAAACAATGCCATACGCGATATGTTCGCTGTTATGAGCCGTCCTCAGCCCGCAAATCATATGGTGCTCGGCGATGTCGGCACCGGCAAAACGCTGGTCGCGACATTCGGGCTTGCTGCTGCAGCAGACACTGGCTCGCAGGCGATGTTTTTGGCGCCGACCGAAGTGCTTGCACGCCAGCATGGCGAAAGCATTGGCGGGCTTTTAGCGCGCACTGGCGTGAGTTCGGCGGTGCTGGTGGGTTCTACGCCAAACGATGAGCGAAGGCGATTGCTCGAGCAATTTGCCTCCGGTGAGCTGGATGTTCTCATTGGCACGCACGCCCTTCTGGAAGACGACGTTCAAGGAAAGCACGTGACATTCGCCGTCATCGACGAGCAACAGCGTTTCGGCGTCGAGCAACGGGCAAAGCTTCTCGCGAAGGGAAGTGCGCCGGACGCGCTGTTTCTCACGGCGACGCCGATCCCCCGCACGATGGCATTGGCGCTCTTCGGGAATTTCACGATGAGCTATCTGACGCAGAAACCCCATGGGGGCGGCAAGCGCACGACGACGGTTCTTTCCTCAGCGCGCAAAGGTGAGGCATTCGAGGCGGCGCGCGAGGCGCTTTCTCGCGGCGAGCAGGTGTTTATCGTCTGTCCGCTGATCGCGCGCACGGCTGAGGGTTCGAAAAGGAGAAGGGCGGGAAAGGGCGCCGGCGCAATAGATGAGGCGGAAGAATCGATTATCGAAATCGACGATGACTCCGACTACGATGCCTTGGGAGAAGCCGGGCTTGCCGCTGCGACGCAGGAGGCGAAGCGCCTTCAATCGACCGTGTTTGCCGATTGGCGCGTGGGACTTCTGCATGGAGGGATGCCGGCTGCCGAAAAACGCGAGGTGATGGATGAGTTTCGTGCGAACGAGATCCAGGTTCTCGTCTCGACGACGGTTATCGAGGTAGGGGTGGATGTTCCTCGTGCGACGGTTATGATCGTTGAGGACGCCGATCGTTTCGGTCTTTCGCAGCTCCACCAGCTTCGGGGGCGCGTGGGACGTGGTACCTCGTCCGGAGAGGTGTTTCTCCTCTCGTCTACAACTCAACAGGATGCGCTTGAGCGGCTCTCGGCGCTTGAGAAAACCGACGACGGTTTTGCTCTTGCGAACTACGACCTTTCGCTTCGGCATGAGGGCGATCTTTTGGGGAATCGCCAGTCGGGAGCATCGGCGCTGCGCCTCGTGAACATCGTGCGAGACGAGGAGCTCATTGTGGCCGCCCATGCCGATGCCGAAAATATCCTCGCTGCCGACCCCGACCTTGCAAGCGCGGAGCTGCGACCGCTTGCGCGGGAATTACGGAGCGCCCTAGGCGACGCCTCCGCTCCTGTGGGAGGCTAGATGCGGATCATTGCCGGAACATATCGGGGGAGAAGATTGGGCGCACCGCCTGGAAGGGGAACTCGTCCGACGACCGACCGGGTGCGTGAATCCCTCATGAGCTCGATCGCGAGCGCGCGAGGTGGCTTTGAGGGCGCCATCGTTTGGGATGCCTTTGCAGGAAGCGGGGCCCTTGGTTTTGAGTCGCTCTCACGTGGCGCCTCCTTCGTTTGCCTGACCGACAACGATACCTCGGCGATTGCCTGCCTTCGTAAGAACGCCGAAGCGCTTGGCGTGGATGAAGATTGCTGCCGAATTCTTAAGCGGGATTGTTTTCGCTCTCTCGCTCCCGTCATCTTTGATTCCGCCGCTTATGATCTCGTGTTTTTCGATCCGCCTTATGCCGTATCCGCTGAAAGCGTTACGGATATCTGCGTACGCATGGCGAAAGCGCGGCTCTTGAAGGAGGGCGCCATAATCTCTTATGAGCATGCGAAAAGCGCTGAAACCCTTGAAGGGCAAGGCGAGGCGTTTTTCGCGGGCAATACCTTGTCGTTGTCCCTTGAAACGCGAAAGATGTTTGGGGATACTGTGGTCGATCTGTTTCGCTATCAAAGGAGGTTGCAGTGAGACGAGCCATAACGCCCGGCACGTTCGACCCCATCACCTCAGGGCACCTTGATGTGATCAGCCGCGCAGCGCTTCTGATGGACGAGGTGGTGGTCGCGGTTGCCGCCTCCGTTGGCAAACATCCGCTTTTCACCCTTGAGGAGCGCGCTGAGCTTGCGCGGAAGTCAACCGAGCATCTGCCCAATGTGACCGTTCGGACCTTTGAGGGCCTCCTTGTTGATTTTGCCCATGAGGTTGGTGCGACCGCCGTCATCAAGGGCCTGCGGGCCATCACCGATTTCGAATACGAGTTCCAGATGACGGCGCTGAACTATCAGCTCGATAAAGAGCTCGAGACGCTTTTCATCATGTCGCCGCCGCGATATATGTATCTCTCCTCCTCGATTGTCCGCGAGATGGGCTCGATGCACGGCGATATCTCGCAATTCGTGCCCGATTGCGTTCGCGAGGCGCTTGAAGAGAAGTTCAACTATCCCCCTGAGTTGCGCGGTGGGCGGTAGGAATAGCTTGGGCAATGGCAGGGAAGCACGGCGC
>CANQTB010000024.1 GCA_947626665.1 uncultured Eggerthellaceae bacterium | reverse complement strand
GGGTCACTGGTTCAAATCCAGTAGCGACCACCATAACGAACAGGGGAAACGTGAAGTTTCCCCTTTTTCTTTGGTCGAAACGTGTGCGAAAGTGTGCAAAAACACTCATCAGCGCTCATCAATCGAAGGCGGTTTGGATGCGAAATAAGAAAAGTGTAGATATCATTCGTTCGAGTGCCGCTGAATACCTTACCTTCATCACCGCCACAGGAGACGGCGATGTCAACGCCGTCTACGCCGACGAGAACGTGTGGCTCACCCAGAAGATGATGGGTGTGCTTTATGGCGTAACGACGCCCACCATCAATGAACACCTGAAGAAGCTTTACAGTGATCAAGAAATAGATGAACAGGCAACTATTCGGAAATTCCGAATAGTTCAAACTGAAGGGTCACGTGAGGTGTCACGCGAGGTGGCCCACTACAACCTTTCAGCCATTATCGCCGTCGGCAACAAAGTCGATTCGCAACGGGCGGTGCAGTTCAGGAAATGGGCAAACGCGGTCATCGAGGAGTTCACCATCAAGGGGTTCGTCATGGATGATGAGCGCTTGAAAAACGATGGTTCCATTCTGACGAAGCGATACTTCGAAGAGCTGCTAGAACGCATTCGCGAGATCAGACTCTCCGAGCGCAAGTTCTATCAGAAGATCACCGACATCTACGCGACGAGCATCGACTACGATTCGAAATCCGAGACCACACGTCAGTTCTTCGCCAAGGTGCAGAACAAGCTCCACTGGGCGATACACGGAGAGACCGCCGCTGAGACCATCTACAACCGGGCGGATGCGGAAAAGGAGCACATGGGACTCACCACATGGAAGGACGCGCCCAAAGGAAAAATACAGCGCTTCGATGTCGTCGTGGCGAAGAACTACCTGACCGAAGAGGAGCTTCGGGCGCTATCGCTTATCGTAAGCTCCTATTTGGACTTGGCGGAGCTTCAAGCCACCCGTCATATCCCCATGACCATGGAGGACTGGGCGACAAGACTCGATGGGATGTTGGAGCTCACCGGCTATGAACTGCTAGAAAATGTGGGAACCATATCCGCCGAGATCGCCCGCGACCATGCTCTCGCCGAGTTCGAGAAGTTCCGCATCAAGCAGGATCGGGCTTTCCAGAGCGACTTCGATCAGTTCCTTCTGGAAGTGAAGTCTATCGAACAGTTGTCTGAAGAAAGCGCCGGAGAAGCCAGCAGGTAGGTGCACACAGGGGTGCACACCAGCATGAAAACCTGCCTAAAAGTAGCGTAATCTGCGAATGGGTCTAAGCGCAAAATGCCTGATAAATAGAATAGATTACGTTACTTTCCGTTACATCGAAACCATTCACACGGTGAGTGTCAACAATCACTTACGGTGCAGGTCGAATCTTCTCCCATGACGGGCATCAAGCTCCCCAAACGGGGCTGGCGGAGTCGGCTCGATGGGAGTTTGGGACAGGGCAGTAACCTTCTCGCCATGAAACATAAGCGAGAAGGGGTTTGCCATGGTAAACGACGAGACCTACTGGATACCCGAGCATGTGCGGGAGTATTTGCGGCGATGGGGGTTCTCACTACCGCTTGACGCGATGGAACCATACATCAGGGCATGGGACGAATGAATGGGCGCACGCGGCGAGTTCTACGACTACTCTGACACCGACGGATTCGGCAGGCTCTACCGTGTGCACCGTAGAAGCATACATCCAGCCATGCGGGTCTGCCGCGAATGGGGAACACTTCTCTTAAACGAGAAGACGACCGTCGTCACCGAAAGCCAAGAATGCACCGACTGGCTGGAGAACTTCTTCAGGAGAACGGGTTTCATGAGCGCGGCTCAGGCGACCGTCGTTCGCGCTTTCGGGCTTGGCACGGGGGCGTTCGCACTCTGGTTCGACCTGGCGAGCGGAAACGTGCGCATACGCCACTACGATGCGCGGATGGTCATACCGCCCACGTGGAACGAGGACGGCGTGACAGAGTGCGCGTTCGTCACGCGGGCGCACTGGCGGGGGCGCGCAGTCGACCAGCTCCAGATGCACCTGCGCGGCGGCCTCTCGCACGGACGCGACGGAGACGGCGCTCCCGATGCAATCCCCGTCTTGGGGGTGAATAGTAGTCGAAGTAAAGACGCAGGTAGAAGGCCAGAATGTAGCCGTGCGGTTACATCTTGCGGCGGAGAGACGTACAAAATCGTCACGGTGTGCTTCGACGAGGACGGGCGCGAGGTCGAGCCTGACGGCGTGCAGAAATTCGTCGACACGGGGATGGACGTGCCCACCTTCGCGCTCGTGAAGCCCGCCGTCGCAAACACCCGTGTGGACATGTCGCCCTACGGGCAGAGCGTGTTCGCCGACGCAGTGGACGCGATTCAGGCGGTCGACCTCACCTTCGACGCGATGGTGTCGGAGGTCGACCTCGCCAAGATGCGCGTGTTCCTCTCCGACGTGATGTTCGACCGTGAGAGAGACGGGAAGCGTAACGTCGCCATCCCGTTCGGGAAGACGGACTGCACGGTCTTTCGCAAGATCGCCTCGACTGAAGACATCATCCAGCAGTTCGCACCGCCCTTGCGCACGCCAGAACAAACGGAGGCGTTTCGGGTGGCTCTTCAGATGTTAGGCGATTTGTGCGGGTTCGGTCTCACATATTTCGACTTCGACGCGACGGGGTATGTGAAGACTGCGACCGAGGTCGCGTCCGACAACTCGGCGTTACTGAGAAACATACGCGCACATGAAAACGCGCTCGAGCGCTCGCTTGTCACCATCAGTCACGCGGTACTTGATGCGGCACAAAGGCTTGGGGAACCACTCCCTTCCGAAGGCGAGATAACCGTGCAGTTTGACAACTCGATCGTGCAAGACACAGCTGCCGAGAAGGCGCAGGACATGGCAGAGGTCGCCGCCGGGCTTATGCAGGAATGGGAGTACCGAGCAAAATGGTACGGGGAGGATAAGACGACTGCGCAAGCGCGGGCACATGGGTCTGAAAACCAGAAAACCAGAGCCGAATGCATCGGTTCCGAGTAGCAAATCGCTGGGAAAACGAATGAGCTTGTGATGGTACATTAGCCTGTTCCGTGTAATGGCGGCGTAGGCTTTTTTGTTGGCCTGCCTGATGAAGGAAGGTCGAGTGAATGGGAGCTGATCATGATGAGAAGACGACAGGTTCGCAGGCTGCGAACTAAAACGCCGCCTCCGCGAAGGATCAATATAGCCACATGCCTGATATGAATAATAGAAGTGGTTCCTCCCAGATCAGGAAGGAACCATCACGGATGTTTCTTGTGCGTTTGAAAATAAAAGCTATCGGACTGTGATAGACCGCTCCTCTCCCGCAACTTCAATATCAACCGTTATCGATTCGCCATTCGTTGTTGCCTCTTCGGGAATATTTACGATTAGATAATCGATACGAAGCTGCTGGAGAGGATCTAGAGCCAAACGTTTTGCATTGCTTACTCTGTTTCCACCATCGTAATAAGGTTCTACGGTGTTGTAGGTATATCTTCCGGCATATGTCGCAACACCCTTGCTGAGAGCATCGGAGAGCGATCCAGCTTCAGATGATAGGCACTTGACATCAAACATCAGGTTAAGAACAACAGAGCCATCATTTGCTACGTAAGACGAATAAACGCTGCTTGTGTCCCCTGGCAACACCTCGTTAGTAAGTTCTGCACCTACATAGGTGATCTCCCAATCGTCTGTCGTGATCGTCTCACCGACGCTCAAAGGCTTGGGCTCAGCTTGTTCTGAGTTCGCGTCTATGCTGCTGGATTGTGCTTGATCAGAAACGTTCGAGCTTGAGGAAGAAACAGGCGTTCTACCGTTGAGGATTTCTGCGAGTGAGAATCTTGTATTCCTCTCGTCGGAAAGTTGGTTATCTTTCTCCTTATAAGTCTGAATGTTTCCTTCTAAAGAATAGAGATCATCCAGGGAGTCCAGCGGCTTATCTTCGGGGCTAGCTTTGTATTGTATACAATAGCTATAAGTACCAGTTTTTCCAGCTGCAGGACCTGAATTGCCATCCTCCATAATTATCGTGACGGCTTCATCGTGGATGTAACCATCGTTCAAATTAAAGAGGATGTCGCCATCGCTGTTATTGTGAACCTTCAACGTTAGGTATTTCTCCATTGACGGCTTGTCCTGACCTGCCCAGTTGACTTCTTTCTCGTAGAACTGGGTGAGTTCGACGGTCACTACGTCATCGTTTAAGATTGTTACGTTATCGAATTCAATAATACCGTCATCTTTCTCTGCAGATTCGGAAGAGTTTACGGTATTTGACGTAGATGTTGAACTTGGCACGTCAGAGGAACCAGAACAGGCGCATAAGAATACAGCCATGCAAAAGCCTAGAACCAAAACTAATTTCTTTACCATGAGCAATATACCTCCCTTAACAACCGGTTGCATCGACTGCACGGGAAGCCTTGACAAGACGCAAAAAGAGGACATCCCCCGCAGTCGCCAAACTGTAAGCTTGCACTTCCACGCAAAACCCGATGGAAGATGTCCTCTTGCCAGGGTTTGAACGTGGATATGTAATTAGTGCAAGCCTAATGGCCTACAGTTTGGCGATTCCAATCTTAGCACCGAAACTGAACTCTAATAGCAATATGAATTGACCCCCATGCGAAATCTAGATCTATATCTGTCCCTTCAGTACGCTGGACAAAGAGGTTCAGTCATTTTGTTATCGGGGGTTCTCAATCTGTTGCCGCATAGCTTAAGACTTTCGGTAAGACTTCATGAAGCTGAAAGAAACACTCTTTTGAACAGAGAATGACTTTAACTTGTTCTGTCTTGCTACGATTGAGTGCGCAACATATTCGTCATAGCTGCACTAGTGATACTTCGTCGCAAGGTCAATTAATAACCTTTGTCGGATCGAAGTGGATGGAGCGGACAGTACTAGGAAGGCACCCTTCGGATTCAATCGAAACGTCTTCATCTTTTATAGAAAAGCAAGTCTACTCAGCTACGGTGCCTGCATTGGGTTTAAAAAGCGATGAGAGCAAAATGAAAAACAAAGCAGCCTAGTCCATTATCTGATAGAGACAAATTCATTGAATATGTGACAGCACGTTAGCCTGTTTCGTGTAACGACGGAGCAGGCTTTTTTGTTTGGCCTGCCGACGAGGAAGGCCGGATGAATGGGAGCTGAACATGACGAGAAGACGACGGGTTCGCAGGTCGCAGACAACCAGCAGGCGGCAGGCGCGGCGCAGGCCGCAGGCGCGGACGAGACGGGCGCGAAGGATGTGCTAGGAGTTGGCGGAAACGGCACCGGCACTCGTGGCGGAAACGGTGAAACTCGTCCCGAAAGCGGCGCCGACGTGGGCGGACAGACTGACGCGAACGGCGCTTCCAGAAATGGCAGGACGGCAAACGGCGCTGCCGACTTCGAGAAGCAGATAGCCAAGCGGGACTTAAAGATCGCGGCGTTGGAAGCGCAGATCGCAGAGGCGGCGAAGAGCGCCGAGGCGGCTGAAAAACTCACCACGCAGATTGAAGAACTGAAAGCTCAGTCTGCCGCCGAGCGTGTGGACTTCCAACTGCAGCTCGCGGGGTGCCGAAACGTGAAGGCGGCGTGCGCCGTGCTTGACGACTACGAGGGCGACATCGACGCTTTGCGCGAGGGCGAGCCGTGGCTGTTCGCAGAAACGGCGAAGCCCAAGGCGACGGGTGCCACCGGGCTTCCGAACGCAGGCGCTGCAATAGACGAGGGCGCGACCCTCAAACGCTGGCGCACGATTGCGGGGCTTGACTCCGAGGACAAGGGATAGCGAAGGTCATACAGGGATGCCGAGCGCGCAGCACGCGACGCGCTGGCAGATGGATTTTGAACTGAGGCGAGGGGCAAACAAACACGCTGCCCCGGCACTGACTGGGAGGATGGGAAAATGGCTGCAAACAGCATCGCAAGCGTTAAGAACTACACGACGATACTCGACGAGGTGTACAAGCGCGCGGCGGTATCGACATGCCTGAACAGCGGGCGGCGCATGGTGCGCGCGGGCAGAAACGCCAAGGAGATCATGATACCCAAGATCAGCGTGACCGGCCTTGGCGACTACAAGCGCAACACCGGGTATAAGACGGGCGCCATCACCTACGAATTCGAGACGAAGACGTTCAACTACGACCGCGGCGTGAAGCTTATGGCCGACGTGATGGACGTGGAGGAGGCTGGAGTGCTCGACTGCTTCGTGGAGGCGGGCGCGGAGCTCCAGCGCACGCAGGTGGCGCCGGAGGCCGACGCGTTCACGTTCGCCACCATCGCATCGCACAGCGGCGTGACGCCGGTCGAGGAGGACTTGGGCGAGGCAGAGGCGGCGGACGTCTTGGCGGCGCTTAGGGCGGTGACGAACAAGATGGACGAGGCCGAGGTGACGACCGGCTCCCGCTACCTCTTCATCACGCCGACGCTTAAGGGCGTGCTCGACGACTTCTCGCTCGCGAACCCCGCGAGGAGCAACCGCGTGCTCGAGCGGTTCGCCCGCATCGTGGAGGTGCCGCAGGCGCGCTTCTACACGGGCATCGACTTGAAGTCGGGGGACTCCGAGTTCGGGTACGCGAAGAAGGCTGACGGCAAGGACATCAACTTCATGGTGGTCGAGAAGAGCGCCGTCATCAAGTTCGACAAGCACGTGGCAAGCCGCGTGTTCTCCCCCGACGAGCTGGAGAACCTGGACTCCTACATGATGAAGTACCGCAAGTACGGCATCGTGGAGCTTTTCGACAACAAGCTTGCGGGCATATACGTGAGCGCGGCTCCCTCCGAGGCCGCATAAGGCATGAGCATTGGATGCGCTGTGACCGACGATGCGGACGACACTTCCCACATACCGCTTCTACAAGACATGCTATCGTGGGGCGCTTCCCAAAGGCGCCTTCGACGAAGCGCTTCCTGCAGCCGAGCGCCACGTGAGGTGGCTCTGCGGCGGGCGCGTGCCCTGCAAAGACGAGGTCCGCGCCTACAAGCGGGCGGTGTGCGCGTGCGCGGACGTGTTCGCCGAGTACGGGCAGGGGCCGATAAGCGGGTTTGCCATCGGGGACTTCCGCATGGGGAACTTGGATGCCAACGCCCAGGGCGGCACCGCAGAGGACATCGCGACAAAGGCGGCCATGGAAGAGCTCTCAGGCTGCCTCGTGGCGTTTTGCGGAGTTTTGTGATGTATGCCGTGCGCCCGATACCGAGAAGGCTCCTTCCCGACAAGGTGGAGGTGTGCGCTCCCGACGGGCGCGGTGGGTATGAGGAAGCCCGCACCATACGGCACGTGCGGTTCGAGCGCACGCAGCGGGCATGCGACGAAGAGCACCGGAGCGCGGACGCGGGCGGAGGCGTGATATTCATCGACGCGCGAGCGTCGGACGGCGCGTTCGAGATTGCAACCGGCTCCCGCATACTGGTAGACGGACAGTCCCTTTACGCGACCGAGGTCAAGCGGCTCTGCACGGCAAACGGCAGCAACCACCACTGGGAGGTGAGCGTCTCCTGACGCACTACGCAGACATAGCAGAGGCCGCTGCCGCGATGCTTCGGGCAGGCGGCATGAATGATGTGTACACCTTAGCCCCGTCGGCTCTCATCTGCGCGGAGCCCGTGGTCGTGCGATACGTGGGGTTTGATCGCGAGGCGCGGCTTGGCTGCGGTGAGCGGGGGGTTGCGAGCGTGAAAGTCATCGTCTGCCGCGAACGCGCCATAGACGCGCTTGCCGCCGTGAGCCTTTGCGAGCACATCTTGCGCACGACAGAGTGGGAGGGCTTCTCACCTATTGCGACCATGCGGATTGCGGCTTGCGACACCGAGGCTCCAGGCGAGATGAGGCGGGATTCCTCTGGCCGCTTCACCTGCGACTTCACAAGCAAATTCACAACAATAAGGAGAACGGGCGAAGAAGATGGCTGATTGGCGCGGCGGGACAGACGGCGGAAACGAGCGGTGGGACGCATCGCAGGATGCGGCTCGCCACGCAGGCATGCGGCCAAGCCCCGATGCCGCTATTACCACGCAGGCCTCCTTCGAGGATGCGGTCGAGGCGTATGCGCGGGAGTCCGAGCGCAGGTCTATCGCGCTCAGGCGAGCGAGGGGCCAGCTATGAGGTCGATAGAGTTCGGCGGCGTGTGCCTGGACGGCATATGCGCGGCAGAGATAATCGATATGGGCACGCTTTCGGCGGTTCCCGATGCGGTGGAAATCCTAGGGCGTGCGGGGGCGCTCGTGCTCGGTGCCGACCTCGCCCCCCGGACGATACGTGTGAGGCTCTACCTCGACGCCGGGTTCAAGGCGGGCGGAGGACGGCTCGAAACGTTGCACCGGCAGGTCGCGGCTGCGCTGTGCTCCGAAGACGCGGCAGCGCTCGTCCTGCCTGACGGGTTCGAGTACCGTGGCGTGCTCTGCACGGATGCGGGCACGTGGTCGACGCTTTTCGAGGACGGGAGCTGCGAGGTGGCGTTCACGGCCTTCGACCCGATAGCCTACGGGCGGAAGGTGGAGATCCACACGAATGAGTTCCACGTCGGCGGGACGTGGCGGACGTGGCCGCGCATCGAGCTTGTGAGCTGCACAAGGAATGTCACCGTAACCGAGGCGAACGGCGGGGCTACCTTCATGCTCGAGGGGCTGGAGGCGACAGGCGCCGATGCCGTCGTCGACTGCGGGGCGAAAACGGCGACGGCGGGAAGTGCAGACGTGCGCGGGCACATCGCGCTCGGAAGCGACTTCTTCGCGCTTGAGCCAGGCGATGCGAGCCTGAAGGTTGTGGGAGCCGTGCTTTCACGCGTGGAATTTCGGGAGCGGTGGGCTTGAGATGGCGACGCCGACCCTGTACTGGTTCGACCGCTTCGACGACCGTATCGGCATCTTGCCCCTCGACTCCTCCCTCACCCACATCGAGGAGCTGGGCGGCGAGGACACGATAACGTTCAAGACACGGGAAGCGCCCGCCAAAGGCGACAGGCTGCTCTGGAAAGACGGCGGCAGGTGGCGCGAGCACGTCGTGTGCAGAACCGAGGAGCGCATGCGAGGGTTCTGCTCGGTGCATGCCGAGAGCTCCATGAACGAGCTTTTGGACGACTACATCGAGGAGCACACCTTCAAGGGCGCGACCGCAAAGGAGGCACTTGCCGTTGCGCTTGCGCCGACGAGGTGGGCTGCAAGAGATGTCGAAGTGTCAGGCAAACACGACGCGATGGTCTACCGCGCGAACTGCCTTTCGGTGCTGCGCCGCATCGAGGAGGTCTGGGGATGCGAGATCGAGCCCGAGGTTACGGTGGCTAGCGGACGCGTCTCCACCCGCACAGTGCATCTGCGAAAAACGCGCGGGAAGTGGCGCGGCGTGCGCCTCACCTACGGCGAGAACATGGCCGGGTGCAGGAAGACCGTGCTGGAGGATGAGGTCTACACTGCCCTCTACGGCTACGGCGCGGGGCTTCCCTCGGTTGACGCGGACGGGAAATGGACGGGCGGCTACAAGCGCAAGATCACGTTCGGCGAGGTGAACGGCGGCGTGAACTGGACGGGCGACGAAGAGGCGCGGCTGATATGGGGCAGGTGGAACGCGAATCGCACGGCCAAGGTGCATCGGTTCGGGCAGGTGACCTTCTCCGAGTGCGACAATCCCGCCCGGCTGCTCGCGCTCACGAAGGCGGCGCTCGCCGACGCCACAGAGCCGAAGGTCTCCATCGAGGTCGAGGGCGTTGCACTCGGCGGGCGCGTGGAGCTGGGAGACGAGGTGGCCGTCATCGACACGTCGCGTGACCCCGAATGGAGGTTTAAGGCGCGAGCGGTGCGGATTAAGAGGGTCATTGGGAGCGGCGAGCGCGTGAGCGTGACGCTTTCCAACAAGGTGCCGAGCAGCTTCGAGGCCGACGCCGCGTCCGAGGCGCGCATCATCGCCATAGAAGAGGCGAACGATGTTGCCGCCGCAGGCGTGGCCGCGATGGACGCGGCACTCGCAAACGTGGCCACGACCGCCGATGTGCAGCAGGCCATAGCGGACTTCTCTGAGAGCATCGACGATTTGAGCGAGGTGGATTTCTGACATGGCGACATTGGAGGGCGACGTGGTGCGCGTGAGGATCGACGCGAGCTTCAAGGAATCGGGCGTGACAAGCGGGGCGTACTGGTTTTCCGGATGCACGAGACTTGTTGAGGTGTTCGGGTTCGAGAACCTCGCAGGCCTTGCGGACGGCACGCAGATGTTCGCGAGCTGCACCATGCTGGAGAGCGTCTATGCGGCAAGCGGGTTTGCGGCAGGATTCACCAAGGGCACGACGATGTTCTACGGGTGCAAGCGGCTTGTGGGGGGCACCGACGGCTTCGTTCCCGCCAACACCTCCACCCACAGCGTCTGCAAGCTGGGCGCGGGAGGCGTGCTCACCGACCCTAAGGCGGATGCGCGGCGCTAGTGTAGGGGATTCCTCTATGCCGACGGCACGCTCGAGTTCACCTCGGCTGCGGAGCCTGACGCTGGGCGCGGGAGGCGTGCTCACCGACCCCGAGGCTGACAACCGCCGCTGGTGCAGGGGCTTTCTCTATGCGGACGGCACGCTCGAGTTCACCTCGGCTGCGGAGCCTGACGCCGGGCGCGCCGTGCTGGAGGGCGGGCATGTGTGCATAAACGCGCTCTACAACGCCGTGGACGTCATACCCGGCGCAGAGCGGCGCGACGAGGTTTTGCGCGTCGTGTTCAAGGAGGACATCTCTTTTGCTCCCTCATAGGGCAATTCATACGGAGCTGTCGGCATAGAGGCGAGGGCTGCTTCTGTCGGTTTTACAAGCAGCCTGTCATCATAGATGCCGCCCACGATCTTGCCACGGTAATAGATGATGAATTCTCCCATCATAGCCCGATAGGTGATCTCATCCAGCTCGGATAACTGCCCTAAAACAAACTCTAAGTATTCCTTGCTTGATGCCATTTGATATTCCCCGTTCGTTCTGCATGGGCCTAAGGGGCGAGACAAGCGAGAGGCACGACGAGCACACCGTCATCACGCCGATAGGCGGTTGCCGTTGCGGTGAGCACCATGAGAAACGACGGCGCACCGAGTTTGTCCGTATCGACGCGGCTCTCGATCTTGTGCAAATGCTGCGCTGCGAGTTCGATTTCGCTTTGCCCCATCTTCACCTCAACAGGGGCCCAGCGGCCATCGCTCAAAACGATGACGGCATCGCACTCAAGCCCCGTCTTGTCGCGATAGTGGAAGACGTCGCAGCCTAACGCGTTTGCATATACGCGCAGGTCATGAACGCAGAGCGATTCGAAAAGCAATCCGAACGTTTCAAAATCCCGAAGCAGGCTTTGGGGCGTGGAGCCAAGCAGAGCCGCCGCCAACGATGGGTCGGTGAAGTGGCGCGTGGGACTTGTGCGAATCGCGGTCTTCGAGCGCAAGCGGGGGTTCCATGCCCGCATGTCCTCGATCACGCAAGCCCTGAGAGCCCCTCTATGTCGTATTTCTTGATCCAGCTTTGGAAGGCGGCTGTGCTCACGTTGTTGGCATTGCAGAAGTCGGCCATCTTAACGCCGGCACTTTTTCTGTAGAGCTTTATCAAAAGCTCCTTTTCCAAAGGATTGAGAATGTTTGACATGGCTTTGTCCCATCTTGTCCATTGATCGGTGATGGCGACTTCATTATCGCCATCACCGACGGTTTTTTACAGATGGAATTCCGGAATTCCGTGTCTACTTAGACATTAGCAGCAAGCGACGGCAATCATCCCGAGCATATAAATCGGAAGATAGATGATACGATCCCTAACCCTCAGATTGTCTTCGCAGAACACATAGCAGTTCTCGAACTCATAGTTCGGCGTATTTAGCAGGTTGTTGAGGGCGCTGTGCCTTTGATAGTCCTTCCCCGACTTTATTTCGCAAAGGACTATTTCGCCCTTTGCGTCTTGGAGGACAAAATCGATTTCCCCGATTCTCCGCGAATTGTAGTAGTGAAGCTCGAAACCATGGGCCTTGAACTCCTGCGCCGCGGCATTTTCAAAGATGGACCCGAAGTTGATGCTTGACCTTCTGTTCAGAATCTCGATGTCGGTATCGCCCATAAGGCGCGAGGTGAGAAGGCCGGTGTCGTTCATGAAGAGCTTGAACAGGTTTCTGTCTTCGGACAGCCCGAGGGGAAACACTGGTTCGCTTACCTTACTTGTCGGCAATGCGATTCCCGCGCACGACAACCAATCGAATGCGGTTTCAAGATTGGAGAACCTCAGGTTCTTCCCGAGGCGCGTGTATTTAAACCGCTTGTTCGGATTGGCGAGCTGAACAGGTATGGCGTCATATACCATGCGGATTTGCCTCGCCTCCGTCTTGTCGGTGACGTATTTCGATACATCATATTCATAAAGCTCGCAAATGGCCTTTTGGGTTTCACGTGTGCGAACAAGGTCGTTGGAATCTCTGTATACCTGAACCGCGTTCGGCATACCGCCTACGAGTAGGTAGCGGTAAAACGTATCGAGCATCATATCGTGCAGATATGAGGGAACCTCGCATTTTGAGGCAAAGGCCTCTTTTAGGGCGTCAATCACCGTTGCGCCGAGGCCGCTCGCCCAGCAAAATTCCTCGAAGTCCAAAGGAAACATCTGCAAGGTCTGGAGGTATCCGACAGGAAGCGAGCGGGCATCAAATGAGTCGAGGCCCAAAAGCGAGCCCGACAGAACAATGTCGCAATCGGTTCGCTCCGCAAGAAACTTGAGCCACGTGAGCACATCTCCGCATTCTTGGATCTCGTCGAGGAAGATGAGTGTCTTTCCGGGAACAAGCTCGGTTCTGCTGAGTGCGGAGATCCGCAGATAGAGGTCGCGGGCGTCTTGAGCGTTGGAGATCGTCTCGACGGCCCGCTTGTCGTCATAGAAGTTGATCTCTGCGAGTTGCTCGTAATTCTGCTTGGCGAATTCACGGACGAGCGTGGTTTTGCCTACTTGTCGGGCCCCTTCGACAAGCAATCCTTGTTTGGTTTTGTTCCTTTTCCATCGAACCAGATCTTCATAGGCTTTTCGCTTCAACATGATTGGTTCCTCACTCCGAACGACCGCTTCCACTTCTCCGAATAATACGCATAGATGAGAAGGGAACGCAAAAGTCATGGTAAAAACAGTCTATATAATCGCAAAAGTCATGGTAATTATGGTCAGATGAGTCCCAAAAGTCAACCTTCGTACGGCCAGGGGTTGATTGACAAATTTAACGCCAAACCCCAGGCATTAGGTCATTTGCATTTTTACGTCCTTATTTTTGTTAGATTTCACACTTTTACGTTCGAGTTTTTGCACATTTGGAGTGATACGACACACATTCACAAGCAGGACTGTCACACGAACCCGCCACTATGTGCTATAATTAATCATTATTTGTTGTGATTGATTTACGTATTATATTGCGAAAGGCTTACGATGACTCCTCCCGTTCTCGCAAAGATGGAAACATTGCGAAAGGCATCGTCCTCTCATTCAAGGATCAGCCTCACCGAGCTCGCCCGCTCAACGAAATGGAGAGACCAGCTCGCAGAACAGGGCGTTTTGGAGATAATGGACAGAACGGAAACCGCTGCGTTTCTCCTTTCTCCCAACAACATGGACACACTTCTCAACGCCATTGAGGAATTGGAGGAGCAGGTGGAGCAAGCCGAGGTGGAAGCTCTCATCTCCTGTCGCGCAACGCAGAACAACTGGCAGACAGGCGATACGCTTGCCTCGAGCGCGTCAGCAAGCCTCAAAAAGCGTCGCCAAGAGCTCGACAAGATAGCTGCAGACTATGCGAGATGAGCTGCTTGACGAAGCCATCGGCGCGCTCTCCTCGATCCCCGATGTTGAGATGGATCCTGACAGCCTTGCCGATGACATCTGCTTGCTCGCGATCGCTTGGCCGGATGAACGCGATTTCGCGTCAGCAGTTGCAAGCACCGCACGTGCACTTAAGCTCCTGCTCACGAAAAGGCCCACGACGGCTTCTCTCAAATATGCGCTCAACGACTGGGAATCGTTCCGCTACCAGAGCAAACGATCTCAGGGCGCCAAAGCCGACTTGCGCGTGGTGTTTCAATATACCGGCACAACGCTTCGCGTGCTGGGGTTCGGCCATCGCCATATTCCCATCGACTTTTACAAACGCATGGCAAACGTTCGGCTATAGCACAAGAATCCCGCTTGCAGTTGAATGACAGCGAAGATCGATCATCGCCGCTTTGCCCGGCGGCAAATGATCCGGCCGACCCTTCCAAGCAGACAGGTCTACGGCAGCCGATCCAGCTCCTCCATGAGGGCCTTGCGTCGCGGATAGGCCTCCCGCAGCTCTTTGACGATTCTCGCCACGATCTCAGACCCACCCGGGATCCGCTGCATCCTTCTCATGATACCCACGGCTTCGCGATATACGCCTCGTTTTGCGGGAACGCCGAAAAGCTGCCCCCTTACAAGGGCCTCATAACGCGAAAGGTACACGTCAGGAAATAACTTTGAGAGCGAGGTTTCGTAATGCTGGAGGTCGTAAAAAGATCCGTGTTCACGGATAAGCTCCATGAGATCGGAGAGGTCGCCCTCCATGTCGTAGAGTTCGGTGAGACGGCGGTAATCGCCGCCAAGGCGCGTGATCAGCTCATCTTTCTTCTCCGGCCAATCATCGCCAGCGCGCGTCTTCGCCTTCCGTATCCAGCTACGCAGTTGATCGGTGTTTTGGGCACGGCCTTTTGCAATGAGTTCAAGGTAAAGATCGACAACCTTCTCGCCTTCATTGTGCTTATCGAGAAGCTTCAGCAGATCGAGCGCCGCCTCAGTCGGGTAAGCGCTCCCTTCCCTGCGCTTGATAAAGCGGCGCAACAAGGATATGGCCTTATCGTCGTCGCGTCGCCGAAGGGCGCTTTTCACGAGGACTTGGCATACGTCATATGATGGAGGCCTTGTATCGGCAAATGCCTCGAGTTCTGAGAACGGTGTGCCCAGCGCCATCATGCAGCGCAGCATGATCACCGCCCATTGAGCCTGGTCGTGTGAGTGAAAGTACATGAACTCGTTGTCGGAGGAAGAATAATCGCGGAGCATGGAATCGGCAAGATCTTTGGTTTGCTCGGCGAAGCGAGTTTTGGATGCAAAATCCGCCTCAATTCTGTCTCGCGCGTTGCTCTGAAGGTGCCAAAGGGCCCCGTAATCGTCGTCTTCCTCGTCCTTTTCTTCAAAGCGAAGAAGATCGCAAAGCCATCCAAAAAGCTCTTGGGAAACATCAGGATCGCCCTCAGCAAGAATGTCGTTCCAATAGCCATTGACCAAACCGATCATGCTGTCAAAGAAGTCGTCTGGATCGTCGGTGGCGATCTTCGGCATAAGGAGCTCGAAAGCGAAGGTGAGCTGAAGGACAAGATCGTAGGCTCCGCGCTCCATGAGAGGAGCGAAGAAATCATCGACATACTCACGCAATGCCTTCTCGCACCGATAGGCGCTTCGGTAGTCCACGAACCCCCGATAGGAGTATTGGCGCACGACGTCCTCTGCCCCACTCACGAACTCAACCTTTATGCGCCAAACGTCGAGTTCGCCGAATCGGTGGACAGCCACTTCTTCCCAATGCCTATCCGATCGGACTATCTCCAAAAGAAACTCGAGCTGCTTTTCACTGCTGAGCGCTTTCAGGATATCTTCGGCAGAAGCCTTCGCTTGAGTAAGTTGCCCTTCGCCTCGTCGATTCGAAGAAGATGCGCCTGCGGAACTCTCGGCAAGGGCCTCTATCATTCGGTTGCTGCACTCAATCTGATAGCAGGCAGCCGCGATGTGCTTGCAGAATCCATGGTCGAAGAAATACGGGCAGTCACAGAAGCTCTCGCAGGCGTCATCCGCGACGAATACCTGGTATTCCTGCGAACCCTCGACTTTGGCGCTCCAGCCCGATTTCTCCTGTTTCAACCACGTCACTTGGCCGTTTTCGAAATATCGATATCCACGAAGAAGAATGCTTGAGGGAAACAACGATTCCCAATCCTGATCCAACACGATGCCTCCCTGCCCTCATCGTCAAGCAGCGCTCGTCTGACACTGTTTGCGCCATTGTATCAAGCACGCACCCGAAAGTGCACTTCTCTCGTCACAGACGCCTTAAAGTATGCATCTCCGGCCACAGAGCGAGTTTTCAGGAGATCGCGCTTTACTACGTCGATTTCCCTGCCCCATTTTTACGTCCTTAAAAATGTGAGTTTTCACATTATTACGTCCTTATTTTTGATAAATTTCGCATTTTTACGTTCGTGTTTTTGTATACTTGAAGAAACCTCCCAGAGAAAGGCACATTATGGAGCGTTTCCTTATGCACGATCTTGCAGCATGGAAGGATAATCCCCTCAGAAAGCCCCTTATCATCAACGGTGCCCGCCAGGTAGGCAAAACGTGGCTCATTCAAGAGTTTGGCAAACGCCATTACAGAAACGTTGCCTATGTGAATATGGACAACAATATAGCCATGCGCAACCTGTTCGACGAAGGGTATAACATTGACGCTCTTCTCGATGGCATCCAACTGCAAACTCGGGTTTCCATCGATCCTGCTTCCACGCTCATCGTGCTTGACGAGGTGCAAGAAAACCCCAAGGCC
>CANQTB010000023.1 GCA_947626665.1 uncultured Eggerthellaceae bacterium | reverse complement strand
GGCTCCACGATGGCGACCCATTCGCCATGGGCTTCCGACAGTCCGCGGTTGCAGGCGGCGCCGTAGCCGGCGTTATCTTGCGAAATGACGCGAATGCGCTCGTCGCGCTCGGCGGCGCGCACGAGGATCTCCGCCGAGGCATCGGTGGAGCCGTCGTTGACGGCGATGATCTCGATGTCCTCAAGCGTTTGTGTGCAAACGGATTCCAACGCACGTTCGAGCGTGCCTTCCACGTTGTATATCGGCAGTATCACCGAGGCCTTCATGCGCTCTCGCGTTCCCTTCTCGCGTTCCCTTCTCGCGTTTCCTTCTTCCGTTCCCTCCGCTCGCTTTCTCTCGATCAGTCGCGGGAGAAGAGGTCGCGCGTATAGACGCGATCTTCCACATCGGCTAAGTCGACGGTGCGACGGTTTGCCACGATGAGCGTGCTGCGCGCTTTCAGCTCATCAAGAGAATGCGTCACCGGATGCCCGCTGAACTCCGGCGCGTCGAGGGTCGGCTCGTAAATCAACAACGCTATTCCTGCCTTTGCAAGCCGATCGATGATGCCCTGAACCGATGATTGGCGGAAATTGTCGGAGCCTGTTTTCATGGTGAGCCGGTAGACGCCGACAAGTGGGCGTTCGTTATCACGCGTGCGATTCGCGAGCTCTGCGGCGATATCGGCGGCGACGAAATCCTTGCGCGTGCGATTCGCGTCGACGATTGCCGTGATAAGGCTTTGCGGGATGTCGGCATAGTTCGCCAGAAGCTGCTTGGTGTCCTTCGGCAGGCAATAGCCGCCATAGCCGAACGAGGGGTTGTTGTAATGGCCGCCGATGCGCGGATCGAGGCAAACGCCTTTGATGATCTGTTCGGTGTCAAGCCCATGTGCGCACGCGTAGGTGTCAAGCTCGTTGAAGAAGCTCACGCGCAGGGCGAGGTAGGTGTTGGCAAAGAGCTTGATGGCCTCGGCTTCGGTATATCCGCAGATCAGCACGGGGATATCGGGGCCTTGCCCGGCGCCGTTCCCAAGGTTTCCTCCGGTGCCTTCCGCAGAGCCTCGCACGGAGTTCTCATCGGCATTTTGCGCGTAAGCGGCAGCGCCTTCGTTTAAAAGCTCGGCGAATTGAAGAGCGAAGGATTTTGCCGCATCCGAAGCCTCGTCGATTCCTACGACGATGCGGCTCGGGTGGATGTTGTCGTAGAGCGCCTTTCCCTCGCGAAGAAATTCCGGCGAAAACACGAGGTGCGTGTCATGTTCGCGTTCGGCGAATTCGGCGGTATAACCAACGGGAACCGTAGATTTGATGACGATCCAGCAATCCGGATTCACCGCTCGCACCTGCGCGTGGACGGATTCCACGCTCGAGGTGTTGAAGAAGTTGCGTGACGGGTCGTAGTCGGTCGGCGTCGCGATGATGACGAGCTCGGCTTTTCGGTAGGCTTCGGCTGCATCGGTTGTCGGGGTGAGCGAAAGCGGCAGCTCCCTCGATTGCGCTGCTGCGAATGCCGCTTCGATTTCCGCATCGGCGATGGGGCTTTGCCAGCGGGCTATCAGAGCCACCTTCTCCGGCACAACGTCGACAAGCGTCACTTCATGGCGTCGCGCCAGCAGCGTTGCAAGGGAAAGCCCCACATATCCGGCTCCTGCTACGGCAATTCTCATGTATCCTCGCTCACCTTCGTCTTCTCTTCTTATCTTACGGGCGGCCGGAAAGCTTTCGGGGAAGGGCGGTGATGGCACGTCCGATGCGGAAAGAACGGCTCGCCTCGAATTCATGGCGCACTTCCTCTGCGCCGGCAGCCCATGCCTCATCCGTCGCGCGCTTCTGATCGCGTCGCGCCTCGATGAAATAATGGAACAGCATGCGATCGCCAACGGAAAGGCCCTGCGTGCCCGCCTCGATATCTTCAGGGGCGCTTGCGGCAAGAGCCAGCGTGGCGTTATGGAAGAACGAATCCACCAACCAGAGAAGATGCCAATACTGTTTCTCGGTCACCTTCGTAAAGGCATTCATGAATGAAATCGCCTCCACGCCGGTGCGGAAATAGCCATACACGTTTGCCCAGCTCTTTGGCCGTGTCATGATGGAGCCTTCCCGCACGCGCCGCAGGTAAAGGCGCTCTCCCAGATAAACGACGCGCTGAGCCAAGGCCATGCTTTTGAACGTGAAGAGGTTGTCTTCATGCAGGATGCCGTCGACAAATCTTAGGTTTTCTCCGAAGATCAGCGATGTTTTGAAAAGATGGAAGCAAACCTGTGGGCTGAAAAGCTCCTTCTCTTGGCATGCGCACAGGTAATCGATGCCGCCGAACACCCCCTCGAAGGGCTTCAACTGGCGATACTGGTCGCTCATAGGGGCATAATCCCTTGCGGCATCCTCATTTTCGAAAAACGATTCGCACGCGAATTCGACGATGTCGGCCTGCTCGCGATCCGCGCAGGCAACAAGGTGCTCCAGCGCTTCGAAAGCGAGCTTGTCATCGGAATCGAGGAAGCAGACGTAGGGCGGGCATTCGTCGGAATCCATCCGGCATGCCAGATAATCAAGGGCGGTGTTGCGTGCACGCGAGAGGCCGCCGTGCTCTTGATCAAGGACGACGAGCCGCGGTTCCTCGTTCGCCCATGCTTGCAAATAATCCCACGAGCCGTCATCGGAGGCATCATTCACCGCAACGATGGCAAAATCCGCAAACGTCTGCCTCTCAAGGCATGCGCGAACATCGTCGAGATAGGGCAGGGAATTGTAGACCGGCAAAACGACGGCAACCCTGCTCTTTGAAACAGGCGCTGCCATCTAATGCTCCTGCTCTTCGGCAGAAACTCCAGTCAGAGCTTTCCGCTGCGCCCAAACGACTTTCGCGAAAATGTCTTTGATGGGGTCGTCAAAGCAGGTGTTGCCGCCAAGAAACGTCAGATGATCGAAAGGAGGAAGCACGGGTGCTTTTCCCCGAATGTCGGCGATTGCGCCTGCCACGGAATCGAGGTTGTTCTTGTCGACGACGGAAATAAAAGCGCTTCGATCGCGGGCAAGGGGAGCGGCAAGAAACGCATCGGCGATCTCGCTTGAGGAAACGAAGATCAGCTCGTGGGCGTCAGATGCCGCCTCGCTTCCTTCACCGCCTTCGCATATGCGGCGAACGCGCTCAACGAATTGATAGGGCCAAAGCTCCTCGTGATCGAAAACCTCCATGCCGGCAAGCGCATCAGGGGAAAGCCCCAGCTCTTCCAGCGAGGCATCAACGCATAAAACCTTCGAAACGCCCAGCTCGCGGAGGTGCTTGATCGCTCTTTCAAGATGCAGGGCATGTTCTTCGTCAGCGAACAGCACCGGTGTGTGATAGCGATACATCAGCGGTGCGATAAGGCCGAGCAGGCGATAGGCGTCACGCACGAGAATTACGAGGTCGCCGATGCCTTCGCCAGACCTCTCTTCGTCGCCGCCATCCGCGATGCCTCCAACACCTTCGCCGGCCCCCTTTTTCCCAACGCTTTCCCCGACGCCATTCCCGATGCCCCCGTCATCCGCTTCCCGCCGAATGCCGCATGCCGCCAAGGTGTAATCGAGCGCCGCAAGCGAAAGCGGAGAAGCGCCCTCGTCACGCAGTTGATCGAGCACTTCCACCTGTGGGCACTCCTTCAGAATCGTCGCCGCAACGCCATCGTCAATTTCGTCGTTGGGGTTCAAAAGTACGATTCGCTTGGTGTTCATGCTGCGAATTGAAGAAATGATGCTATCAGGCGCCACATCCACCGAGGTCACGAGGGGAAGCGCATTGAGGGTGCCGGTCATCCAGGGGAGCAAAGCCAGCGAGTTCGCGTTGCCGCTTGCGGCGATGACCACGGTATCGATGACCACCGTATCGGCGCCCACAGCATCGGCGCCCACAGCATCGAGGGCCTTGGTGTCGGCGCCCACGGTGTTGATCCTCGCCGTATCGGCGGTTTTCCTCCCAGCTTCCAGCGAGCGATTGAAAAGCCGCATCGCGGTGCCGTACACGCTGTCGCCCCCGATGGTTTCGAAATAGTTCTTGGGATAATCCGCTGGCTTCTCAAGCAGCTCATAGATGAGCGTCTCGGATTTCGCACTGCCGCGATGCCCGCCAAGCGCCCGATAGGCGGCGCACACGGCGTCTGCCGGCCCTAAAAGGCGCGGATGGCTCTTCTCGATCCAGATCGCCTTGTTGCACAGCCGCTCCACCTGCTCGGTATTATGCGAAACGATAAGCACGGTGGTATTGTATTCGCTGATCAGCGTTTGAATGCGCCGCTCGCATTTCTGCTGGAACATCGTGTCGCCCACGGAAAGCACCTCGTCGACGATGAGGATGTCGGGCACGATGATCGTCGCGATGGCGAACGCGATGCGCGCGACCATGCCCGACGAATAATTCTTCAGCGGCAAATCCAAAAAGTCGCCGATCTCGGCGAAATCGACGATCTCGTCGAAGTGCTCGGCGATGAAGGGCTTCGGGTAGCCGAGAAGCGCACCGTTCAGATAGATGTTTTCACGGGCGGTAAGCTCGAAATCGAAGCCGGCGCCCAACTCGATGAGCGGTGCGATGTTGCCGCGAATCTCCACGCTGCCCTCGGTGGGCTCTAAAACGCCGGCGATGATCTTCAGCAGGGTGGATTTCCCCGAGCCGTTCGTCCCAAGGATGCCGAACACATCGCCGCGTTTCACCTCGATCGAGATATGCTGCAAGGCGCGGAACTCCTTAAACATCAGCTCGTGGCGCGCGATCGCGATCGCATATTCCTTCAGGTTGGTGAGGCGCTGGCTCGCCATATTGAACACCATCGAAACATCATTCACGGAAACCATCGTTTCGCGGCCGTCATCTTCGAACTGTGTGAATTCGCCAAGCTGGGAAGACTGCGTGCCTTTATTGAGGCTCGGGGTATCGGCGGCGTGGTCGTTTTTGCGTCGGCTGCTCATCGTGGGCCCTTACACATAAAGGATGAATTTCTTCTCGGTCTTTTTAAACACGAGAAGGCCGATAACCAGCATGACGAGCGCAAATCCGAGGCACAGCAGATTCTCGCCGAGCCCGGGCGCGGTATTCCACATCACGATGTCGCGCAGATAGGTAACGTAGTGATACATCGGGTTGAATGCCTCGAACTGCATCATCCAATCAGGCAGGATGGATTCGGGGTAGAACAGCGGGGTCGCGTACGTCCATGCGAGCACGGCGACGCTCCATAAATGCAGCACATCGCGGAAGAACACGGCAAGCGACGAAAGCAGAAGCCCGATGCCGGCGCTAAAGATCACCACATAGCACAGGAGCAGCGGCAGCAGCAGGAGGTTGATCGTCGGCGGAATTTGAAACACGATGAGCACCACTGCCACGGCAATCAGCGAGATTGCATAATTCACCAGCTGGAACAGCACCCGTTCGATGGGAAAGATCATCTTGTTGATGCGAATCTTTTTGATAAGCGGCGCCGAATCGATGATGGAGTTCATCGCCGAGGTGGTGGAGTCGCTCATAAGCGAGAACAGTGTGGTGCCGAGGATCAGATACACGGGGTAGTATTCGATGTTGAAGCGGAAAAACGTGCTGAAAACCGCGGTAAGCACAAGCATCATCAGCAGCGGGTTCAGCACCGACCAGAGCACGCCAAGCACCGACCGGCGATACTTCAGCTTGAAGTCCTTCGAGACCAGCGAGGTGATGGTGAACCAGCTGCGGCGAAAACCCGTTGCGATTTGCGTTGTCACAAAAGACCCCTGCGTCCTCTTCACATCCAAATGACCATCCGTCAAGCACCGTCGCGCACCCGCGATCGGCAATTCGGCAGGTATTATACCCTACGCTTTTGGAGAATTACTGCGCAGCGCGCGCACGGGAGCGGTGATCGTGCGCCCGATCTTGTATGAATGCGAGTTCCTCATGTTCTCGAGGCTTCGCTCTAGCTCGTCCACCGAGCGATGGAGCTCATCGATGTAACGATCGCGCTCCTCGATGCCGATGCGCAGCGAATCGAGCTCCTTCTGCAGCCAATAGAGGCGATGGTCGTCGTCGTGCGCCACCACGAGCAGCTCCGAGTGCAAGAGCACGGCCTTCTGAACGAAGAGGAAGTCGAACTGATCGGCGTAGTAATCGGAGTCGTCAAGCGGGAGGTTCTCGCGCAAAAACGTTGAAAGGCGACCCATCATGGCCTCCTGCGTCTCGGCGGGAAGCGAGAAGAAATGCCACCTCAGATAGTTCGCCACCCAATTGTCGAACGATTTCTTGAACGTGACGAAGATGCCTTCGCGTTCAAGGCCCTCCCTGATGCCCTCAATGGCGGAAAACGAATTTTCCCACGAACGCGACCGCGTGTTCTCAAGCGAGGCGCCGTTTCCCACGCGGTGGTAGATGAGCGGGCGCTCCACGCTTGCGATGCGCTCGGCTTCGCACAGTGCCATGAAAACAAAGCGGGCATCGTTTGTGGTGCGCAACTCCTGAAACGTGAGGTTGTGCGCCATGACGAAGGAGCGGCGGAATATCTTGTCCCACGGCCAGCCCTTGCAGCATTGGAAGAGCCGGTCGGCAAGCTCGGCCCCGCTCGCCACGGCGCTGTAGTCGATGCCGCAAAGCGCGTCTTCAAGGAGCTTTTCCTCATGGGTGTTATCGTCGAAGGAATATGCCTGGCACAGCACGACGTCGGCCGATGCCTCGTCGGCGCGGCGGATCATCTCGTCAAGATAGGATGCTTCGAGAAAGTCATCGGAATCCAGGAACAGCAGGTAGGTGCCGCTCGCCTTCTCAAGCCCGAGGTTGCGGGCGGCGCCGGCTCCGCGGTTTTGCTGTGCGAGCACGTGAAAGCGCGGGTCGGCGTCGGCATAGCGCTGAACGATCGCAAGGGAGCCATCAGAGGAGCCGTCGTCAATCGAGAACACCTCGAAATCTTGGAATGTCTGCGCAAGAAGGCTGTCGAGACATTCTGCCACGTAGCGCTCGGTGTTGTACACCGGAATGATGACCGAGACCTTCGCCAACTGTGCACCTTTCTCGCAAAGAGCAGTTTGGAGGAAATTATACGAGATAAATAGCTATCCGCTATAATGGCTCGGTGAAAACATCGAGTGCCTGAACGCAGCCTGAGCCACACCAGAGGAGTGCCGATGACCAACGCATCGCCCGAGCAGAATCCGCAGAGCAAGCAGGGCCAGCAGAATCCGCAGGGCCAGCAAGCTCATCAAACAGCGCAGAACCCGCAGGCCCCGCAGAACCCGCAGGTCCCGCAAACCCCGCAAAACGAGCAAACCCCGCAAAACGAGCAAGTGCCCCTGATCAGCCTGCTCGTTCCCATCTACAACGTCGAGCGCTACCTCGAAGAATGCCTCGAATCGGCACGCAGGCAAACGCTCCAAAACATCGAGATCATCTGCATCAACGACGGCTCCACCGACGGCTCGCGCGCCATCATCCAAACCTTCCTCGACGCCGACCCGCGCTTCCGCGTGATCGACAAGCAGAACTCCGGCTACGGCGCCTCGATGAACCGAGGGCTCGCCGCGGCGCGGGGCGACTATATCGGCATCCTGGAATCCGATGACTGGTTGGAGGCCGAGGCGCTTGAAACCATGTATAGCGCAGCTCGTGAAAACGATGCCGACGTGGTGAAGGCGGATTTCTATTTTTATTGGTCGGTGCCCGAAGAGCGCAACGAGCGCTTCGGCTTCGTGAGCGCGGAAACTGCCGGCGTGCATGATCCACGCGTTCACACCGATGTGTTCTATTTGAAGCCCTCCATCTGGTCGGCGATCTATCGGCGGTCGTTCATCGAGGAAAACAACATCAACTTCCTCGAAACCCCCGGTGCCTCATATCAGGATGCGGGCTTCAACTTCAAGGTGTGGTCGAGCACGCGCAAGGTGGTGCTCATCGACAAGGCGTTTCTCCATTATCGGCAAGATAACGAGGCCTCCTCGATCAACTCGCCGGGCAAGGTGTATTGCGTTTGCGACGAATATGCCGAGATGATCCGCTTTCTTGACGAGCGCCCGCAGGACAAAGCCGAACTCACGCCCATTTTGGTGAAGATGCGCTACGACTCTTATATGTGGAATTACGATCGCCTTTCCGAGGAATTGCGGCGCGAATGGGTTTTGCGCATGGCGGAGGATTTCCGCGCGGAGGACGAGGCGGGAATCGTGGATTATACGCTCTTCGAGCCATGGAAGGTGGAAGACCGCAAGGCCATCATGGCCGATCCGCTCATGTTTCACGCGCGCCAACGTGAGCGCACCGAGCAGGGCGTGTGGGGGAAAGTGAAGTACTACTACCATCTCGGCGGCCTGCCCATGGTTTGGCGTGTGGTGAGAAGCAGGCTTTCGCGCGGTTAGGAGGATGAGGAAACTATGGCAAAGCTTTCAATCATCGTCCCTGTTTACAACGTGAAAGACTATTTGGCCTTAAGCCTGCAATCGGCGCGCAACCAGACCTTCTCCGACATCGAGATCGTGTGCGTAAACGATGGCTCCACGGACGGCTCGCGTGATCTTCTGGAGAAGTTTGCGCAGGTGGATGAGCGCTTCGTCATCATTGATAAGCAAAACGGCGGCCTCTCATCGGCGCGAAATGCGGGCATCAAAGCGGCGACGAGCGAATACATCTGCTTCCTCGATTCCGATGATATGCTTGTGCCGGAAGCCTGTGAGATCATCATGGCCGCGTTTGAAGCGACCGGCGTCGATGTGGTCACCTACGGCGCGACGCCCTACCCCGAATTCATGAGCTACTATTGGCTCGACACAGTGCTCAGCCCGCGCGATGTGGTGTATGAACGTTTCAGCCCTGCGCTCGTATTCGATGAGAACTCGCGTCCCTTCGCGTGGCGAACGGCGTGCCGTCGCAAGCTTTTGCTGGACAAAAAGATCTTTTTCGATGAGCGCCTGCCTTTCGGAGAGGATCAAGTGTTCCAGTTTGCCCTTTACCCACGGGCGCTAAAGACGGCGTTGATCTCGGACAAGCTGGTGCTCTACCGCGTTTCCCGCGAAGGATCGCTCATGTTTTCGCGCGGCGAGGATCCGAAGGTGCGCTTGCACGACCACATCCGCATCCTCGAGACCATTTTGAAGGATTGGAAAACGCTCGGGATCCTTGAGCGTTATCAATCGGAGATGTTCGCGTGGTCGGTGGATTTTCTTGCCGTGGACGTGCTGAGCCTTCCCGACGCCGATCGCGAGGAGATGCGTCACGAGCTGAAGGCGGTATGGGAGCGCTTCTTCTCGCCGGACTTTCTTGAAAAAGAACAGGTGAACCGCGTATATGGCTTTATGGTGGCGGCGGTGCTTTCACCTTCGGAGGGGGCGAATGCCGGAAGCCCCGAGGTGATCCGGCTGCGTTATTACCGTGCACGTGACGGCTATTTTAAAACGCTCGCGCGATCCTACCGTGCGGTGCGCTCGATTGCCGCTTCGCGCGTCCGTCGAACGCTGAGGCATGGCGACGAAAACGACAAGGGGCAGTCTGCCGCCGATCTCGCGCGCGAAGAGGCGTGGTTTGCGGCCGATGAGGAGAAGCGCGCAAAAGCCACCGCCAGCGTGCTTGAGGAGGCCAAGCAGAAGAAAGAACGTGGCGAATAGCACGCTGCGGGCACCGGCGGCACGCAAAACCATGCCCCGATGAGCTTCAGTTGCCTCCGTTTGTCGCTTTTGTGCCACTTTTTGATGCTGTTCTCCGGCCACGAAATGCGATAAGCCGACTTTCATGTACAATAGCCCCCGTAAAAACGGAGATTTCATGGGGATGTACGGTGGTGCATGATGATGAATCTTTTAGTCGCTCGGAAGAACTTCTCGCGTCGCGTGATCGCACTTGCCTTGGCAGCGCTTCTTTGCATTTGGTGCGTTCCCGTCTCGGCCTTTGCGGTTGAGGAGGGGGAGAACGGCACTCAGAATACGCAAACTGCCGCCGCGGAGGACGAAGCATCGGACGGCTCGCCAACGGCAAACGACGGCGCAACGGCAAACGATAGCGCGCCATCAAACGGCAACCCAGCATCAAACGGCAGCCAAACATCAAACGACAGCCAAGCATCGGACGGCAACAGCGCCGGCAGCTCAAATTCTCAAGCACCTGCTGACGAACAGCCCGAAGGTGCCGCTGCCACGACGACCGACGAACAACCCGAAGGCGACATCGAGATAACGGCTGAGGAGGCGGATGCGAACAGCCCGTTCATCTCCACCGATCCTGAAGTCATCGAGCCGGGGCTCTATAAAATCATCGCCGGCGTCGGCAAATGGAAGGTGCTCGACGTTAGCGGAGGGGCGACGGCCAACGGCACGTTGGTTCAAATCTACAGCTCGAACAATACTCCGGGGCAGTTTTTCGATATTCAGCCTGCGCAGACGGAGGGCTATTACACGCTGCGCGCGGTGAATGCGGCGAAGAGCCTCGATCTGGTTGACGGCGGAATGGACCGCGGAACGCCCGTGCAGATTTGGGACTCGGGGATTAACCCGAACCAAGAGTGGGCGTTTTATCGGAATACATCGGGCGGCTACACCATCATCAGCCGCACGAACCATCTTGCGCTTGATGTGAAGGGGGCCAATCCGTCGAACGGCACACAGGTGCAAACCTATACGCCAAATGGGACCGATGCCCAAAACTTCACGCTCAAGCCGGTGGAAACGCTGATCAGCGAGGGTATTTATCAGATATCGCCAAATCATACGAGCAAGGTGCTCGATATCGATGGCGGTTCGCGCAGCGGAGGGGCGAACCTCCAGCTGTGGTCATCGTACGGAACCACTGCTCAGCGGTTCTCCGTGCACGCGACGGGCGTTCAAAACGAATTCACCATCGAGGCGCTTTGCTCGGGGCTCTACCTCACCCAAACGGACGCCAACGTCGATCAGCGCCCCGCTATCGGCACAGCCAACCAGCTTTGGCAGGCCGTGCCTTCCTCGTCGGGCGGACTTTCGCTCATCAACAAGGGGAGCGGGCTTGCCCTTGATGTGGCCGGCGCTTCCACAGCCGACGGTGCGAATGTTCGCGTCTACGAACCGAACGGCACCCCAGCACAATCCTTTGTTTTCTCAAAAACTTCGCCGATTGGCGATGGCACCTTTTTCATCGGAGCGGCCAATGGGCTTGTGTTGGATGTTTCGAACGGATCGGAAAGCGACGGCGCGAACATCCAAGTATGGAAAAACAACAATACCGGCGCTCAGAAATGGAACATCCGCCAGCAGAGCAACGGAACTTACATGATCCTCAATGCCGCTTCGAACCGCGCGCTCGACGTGCAGGGATGGAGCGCGAATGCTGGTGCGAACATTCAGCAATGGGAAGCGTTTAACACCCTCAACCAAGAATGGAACATCGTTTATGTAGGGGACGGGAGCTTCGAGATCCGCTCCGCTCTCGGCGATGGCAGCTTGGGAATTTCCGTTGCGGGCAGCGGAGCAGGGGCAAACGTGCAGCTGGGTACGGTCGGAGAATCCCCAAACATGGCATTTCGCTTCACTCCAACCATCTACGTTCCACCCATTCCCGAAAGCTGGCGCGCGATGAACGATCGCGTGGCGAATATCGCCTCGTCGACGAACTATCTGATTGCGGTTGACGATACGAATTGCATCGTCGGCATCTATCAGGGAAGCCGTGGCGCATGGACGCGGCTCGCCACGTGGCCATGCTCTCCGGGCGCGTGGGGCACGCCGACGGTGAAGGGCATTTTCCGCATCCAGAGCAGGGGATATTCTTTTGGCACAAGCAGCTACACCTGCTATTACTGGACGCAGTTCTATGGAAACTACCTGTTCCATTCGGTGCTTTACTATCCGGGATCGAATTCGGTGAAAGATGGTCGCCTCGGCATGAGGCTCTCGCATGGCTGTGTGCGCCTTGCCATCGAAAACGCCCAATGGATCAACAGCAATATCCCGTCGGGCACAACGGTGGTGTCGTACTAAGGCTCTTGCCGTGCCGATAGCACGCGAGCGCGCAAAAGCGTACAACAAAGAGGGCGAAGCGGCGGCTTCGCCCTCTCGGCATCAATTGCTCTGAGCTTATTAAAGCGAACTCTGCTGCCACGCCTCAAGTCCCGCGCGGGCGGCGTCATGCGCCGCTTCCACAACGGGGAGGTCGTAGGTGGCTGCCTGATATTCGCCGTGACGCAGCGCCTCGGTGATCTCGCTTGAAGCGTTGTAAAGATCGTTCAGCGAGAGGTTGCCCGCAACGCCCTTAAGGCTGTGGGCCTCGCTGTAGGCCTTGTCGTAATCGCCAACCTCAAGGGCGGCTTTCATGTTGACGAAATGCGTGTCGTCCAAATACTTCAACGCCAGCCGTTCGTAAAGGCTCGCATTGTCGCCAAATCTGTCCATGGCATCAGCATAGTCGATGCCATATTCTGCGAGTTTCGCAGCGAATTCTGCTGTCATATTTGCACGCGCCTTTCCCTTTTGCGCTATGCGCGGCGATCACAGTATGTTTGTCTAAGCGTAGCCGAAGGCAAACCATGTGAGGGCACGCCGTTGCTTGTCGTATCGTTATGCGTAAGTTTAGGAGGCTATCAACGGCACGGCAAAAATAAGGTGTGCGTGTTAGGTTCGCGTTGGGCTGATGTTACTAAAATGATTCCCGCTTTCCATAACTTTCCTCTTGCATTTTTCCGAAGGTGCTTTTGAGCGTTTTCGCGCGTTCTATTCGGGAGTGCAACAAAATTCCGAACGCACGCCATCGGAAAACCGTCGAACCATAAACTCTTGATAGAGCTTGCAGTTGCCCGTACTATTTCTCAGGATGCTTTGCCGCCTTGGCGCGTGCCGGCTTCTTGCCACCGCACCAACCGCGTGGCATTTTCACGGCTTGAAGGAAAGAAAACCATGATAGAGATCGAACATCTCAACAAAACATTCACCGCGCGATCGGGCGTGCACCATGCGCTCTCCGACATTAATCTGCGCATCGAAGACGGCGATGTGTTTGGCATCATCGGCCAATCGGGCGCGGGCAAATCCACGCTCGTGCGCTGTATCAATATGTTAGAGCAGCCGACGTCGGGTATCGTGCGCATCGATGGCGCCGATATCACGGGCTATCGCGGTCGCCAGCTTTTGGAGCTGCGCAGCCGCATCGGCATGATCTTCCAGAACTTCAGCCTGTTTCAGCAGCGCACGGTGCTGAATAATGTCACGTTCCCGTTGGAGCTTTCCCGTGAAGGGCGCGGCGGCAAGAATGCCACACGTGAGAGCCGCGAGGCGCGCGCGAAGGAGCTGCTGCAGATGGTGGGGCTGGCCGACTATGCCGATCGCTACCCGAGCGAACTTTCCGGCGGTCAACAGCAGCGCGTCGCCATTGCCCGTGCGCTGGCGAACGAGCCGAAGATCATGCTGTGCGACGAGGCCACAAGCGCGCTCGACACACGCACGACGGTTTCCATCTTGAACCTTCTGAAAGACATCAATGGGAACCTCGGCGTCACCATGGTGCTCATCACGCATTCCCTTGCCGTGGCGCGCATGGTGTGCAACCGCATTGCCGTCATCGATGAGGGGCACATCGTGGAAGAGGGAAGCACCGATCAGGTGTTTTCGAACCCGCAAAGCCAAGTGACGCGCGAGCTTCTGCATTTCGATTCGCTCACGCAGGTGCAGGCGGACGAAGAAAGCAGGGCGAAAGGGGAGGCGGCTTTGGGCAGCGTGAGCACTCATGCGGGCGCTACCGCTGAAGTTGCCCCGAGTGCCACCGCTACGGACGAGGAAAGGGCGGGAAACTGATGGAAGTTCTGGCTGACTTCTTCGCCCAGTACGGCGATCTTCTTCTGCAGGAAACGTGGAACACCATTGTTATGACGGTGGTCGCCACGTTCTTCGCATACGTTATCGGGCTTCCGCTCGGTGTGGCCCTCGTTGTCACCTCCCCGAAGGGTCTGCGTCCCCACCGTGTGGTGAATGCCATCCTTGGCTGGATCGTGAACATAGGGCGCTCATTTCCCTTCATCATTTTGCTCGTGGTCATCATTCCGTTCACACGATTTTTGGTGGGCACCTCGCTCGGCGTGGCGGGGGCCATCGTGCCGCTCACGGTTTCTGCGGCGCCCTTCGTGGGGCGCATGGTGGAGCAGAGCCTCTCGGAAGTGGACGCGGGCCTCATCGAGGCGGCGCAGAGCTTTGGCGCCAGCACATGGCAGATCGTGCTGAAGGTGTATCTGCGCGAGGGAACGGCGTCGCTCATCCGCGGCATATCCATCACCTACATCACGATCTTCGGCTATGCCGCCATGGCGGGCGCTGTGGGCGCGGGTGGCCTCGGCGACCTTGCGATCCGCTACGGCTATCAGCGCTACATCGGCTCGGTGATGGTTGCCGCCGTGGTCATCTGCATCATCTGGGTGCAGCTGTTCCAAAGCATCGGCGACTATGCTGCCCGCAAAATCGACAAGCGCCATTAATGAAAGAGCTTTGGAGCAAACTCCGAATTCTCGGCTGAATGAAGATCTTCAATATATTGGCGCGAAATGCTATTCGAAATGTCGTGCAATTGCTATAATAGCGGCGATGCCCCGCGGCGACGGGCGACATCGGTTCGAGATTACCCCGCTTCCCTTTGACTGAGAGCGGGGTTCTCTTTTACTTCAGCCGTTTGTTTACCTCTTACTTTCTCGTCGCGAGCGCGACGATGGAAACCACCACGGTTAACATCGCACAAACTGCGATAACTGTCTGGGCATCCATTGGCGTCACCCCCTTTCGGAGATGTCGCCCGAAGCAACAACGCATCACCTTCGTCGAACGCTACGAAGACCGTATTTCGAATTTGTCGGATATTTGTCGCATCTCAACCGTGCGATTGGCAGGCCGAAGCCTCAAGCAAGCCACAGATCTGTCGCACATTCATTTCGCGCTCTTTTGCCGTAACCCTCGTTGTGATAGCTTGTCTCTTGGGGGATAGATCAAAGGCAATCGCCCTTACCCTCCTGCATGGAAAATATGCGCGTTGTGATTATGCGGCCGTATTTAAGAATGAAACGATACAGGGGAAGGAGTAAAGACGTGGCTATCTATAACAAAATGAGCACAGAGAAGATATTGGAGATCAACGCAAGGCTCGGGTCGCGCAAGGATGGGAACCATCCAAATTGCTTGTCATCGGGCAACGATTCGTTCATCAACTTCATGAACGCCGGCATGGCGAAGATCGAAGCTTCTAAGACAAAGGATCTCATGTTTGCGGGGTCAGATGACGAATGATGAAGAGCGCAACGGATCTCTCGAGTATTCGGATATTCCTAGAGAAGATGTTGTCGAGCTAATCGACTGGCTGTGTGAATCTTTCGATAGGTTCGCTTTGATTTATGGGTATCCAAGTGACCTGAAATTCCATGTGATCTATGAGTCGTTGGTCGAGGTCGTGCGGCGGGTCGACAAGAGGAAGGCGTACTACCGCTGTTTTCATTCAATGTTGATAAACGAGCGCAAGGAGATCTCGCTCTATGCCTACTGGATTCTCAAATTCCATCCGTTTACCGTAACCGATGAGCGCTTCGCGGATGGCCCACGAGCAACGCTTGTCAATGAGTCCTTCGCAATATTCCTTATCGCCAGCGCAATATGCCAAACCTCTGGCAAAGATGACATTAAGTTCATACGAGAAAACTACGTGGAAAAGCTCCAATATTCCTTCAGGTACCGGTGCTTCACCATCGACTCGATGATGCTCCTCGTTGAGACGATGAACACGGAGTCATTTGGAAGTCAATTTGAGGGACGTTTATGATAAGGGAAATCGCAAAGGCCGTGGCGGTACAGCTCGTTGTTACGCTGATCTGCGCGGCAGCGGTTTTCCTAATTGGATACTTCGCCCTTGATTTCACGGGCGCTTTCGAGCGGTTCCCGAAGGAGTTCGCACTTCTTGTTGTAGCTTGCATTGTTCTGATTATAAGGGAACCGTTCACCGTCGATTATTAACCGTTCACCCTTCACGTGTAAATTTCCCTGACAGCAAGAACTTCCGGTTCGTATTTCTCATCAGAGCGGTATAATGAGCCGTTGAAAAAACACGTGCCTAATTAAATACCAAAATTCTTTAGGTTATGTGTTCAAGTAAAGAGAGAAAGTACTCTATGAAAGGAGACGTAGTATGGAAGAAACTGCAAGGGCGCAGGCCCCCAAGAAGGTCTTGGGCGCGACGCTCGCGGGCGTGCTCGCCGTCGGCATGGTGCCGGCCGTAGCGTTTGCACAGGGCGCTGAGCCGCAAGATGCGGTCGAGCCGGTCTCAAACGACGAGATCTCAACGATCACCGTACAGCCATCAGATGCATTCAATGGCGCTGAACTTAAATCTTATGCATGGAGCACCCAAGCAAGCGCAACTAAGACAACCACGCCGGCTGCAACCCCAATTGTCCCGGGTAATCCAACAGCTTATCCGACTATTATTCCCATTACAGTAACAGCTGTGAGCGGAACCACAATCACGCTCGCCACTCAAGCTAGTGCCTCGAAACCCTTTGTGCTAACCAAGGACTACACCTCAGAAATCTGGCTTGCAAACAAGTCTGCTTCTTCGACCATTCCGGGCACAAAGGACGTCAAAGGCGCCAAGGTTAACACACCCTCTGCTGCCGGTGAGTACTATGTGGTCGTACGTGCTATAGGCGGGGCCTATCAAGGTGGCGTCCTTGCCATCCCTTACACCCTAAACCCAGCTACTCTCGAGTCGGATGATACCGGCATCTATCTCATTGATGCTGAGAACGGTGCCAAGGCAGCGAACAATGCTTCGGTCTCGTTCCCCTTCACCAATTCCGTTCTGAGCTTCGGCGTTGCAACTAAGCCTTCCGGAACCTTTGCGACAAAAGGCGTTGCTCTGAGCCCGAGCCTGTACACTCTTTCGATCACCGGCACCGGCATCTCCGGCGCTACGG
>CANQTB010000022.1 GCA_947626665.1 uncultured Eggerthellaceae bacterium | reverse complement strand
ATCAACCATCCCGTCGACCGCGATCCAAGCTGCGGCTTCAACGGCATCATCGACGATGTGTGCCCGAAGTGCGGACGCACTGAGGAAGATGGCCAGCCGTTTGAGCGCATTCGCCGCATCACCGGCTATCTCGTCGGCACGCTCGACCGCTTCAACGATGCGAAACGCGCCGAAGAGCACGATCGTGTGAAGCATGGCATCACGCGCCCGGCGCAGAACTAACCGACGAGCCTTTCACGTTCATCCGTTAACGAGTACCGAATGCGCGAAGAGTTCCTTCATCAAGCTGAGGAGCCCTCGCGCATTCGGCTTTTTGGAACCGCCCCCGATTCCATCGTCGATGGTCCGGGGCTTCGCTTCGGCGTCTTCGTGCAGGGCTGTCCCCATGATTGCCCGGGGTGCCACAATCCCGAGAGCCATGATCCGATGGGCGGCTATGAGGAATCTATCGAGGGTCTTGTCGATGAGATCGCGGCGAACAAGCTCATCCACGACGTCACCATTTCGGGAGGCGAGCCCTTCGCCCAGCCTGCTGCCTGCGCCACTTTGGCCCGTCATCTGAAGGAGCGGGGCTTTGGCATCTGGGTGTATAGCGGATATACCTACGAGCAGCTTTGCAAGGGCGCCGAGGAAGATGCGGGGACAGCCGAGCTTCTCCGAATGGCCGATGTGCTCGTCGACGGCCCATTCATCGAACGTGAGCACAGCTATACGCTTCGGTGGAAGGGCTCGGCGAATCAGCGTGTGATCGATCTTCAGAAAACACGGAGCAATCCCGAAGACGAGGTTGTCCTCTGGCAACCCCCTGATGACGCAATCCGCTTCTAAGGTTTCCCCTCTGGCGATGGCGGTATAATGGCGCCATGGATACCCTCTTCAAACAGATCGAGGCACTGATTCGCCATGATGTATTCGGCCCTTGGATAGCGGCCGTCAGCATCTTCATCATCACGATTCTCGTCGCCCAAGGCTCAGCGCGTCTGATGCGGCGCTTTCTCCAACGCGAAAACTCGAACCTTCCCAACGCGAGCATCTTCATCAACCTCATCCGCATCCTCATCTGGGTGATCGGTATCTCGCTCATTTTGTCGCTCTGCTTCAACATCGACGTCAGCGCCATCATCACCGCCCTCGGCGTCGGTGGCATCGCCGTCTCGTTGGGCTTCCAGGCAACGATTGCGAACCTCATCGGCGGGTTGCAGGTGAGCATGTCTCACATCGTGCAGCCGGGCGACAACATCAAGGTGGAGGGCGACGAGGTGCTGCAAGGCGTGGTGACAGACATCACGTGGCGGCACACGACGCTCGTCGATTCGGTGGGCAACCAGGTGATTGTGCCGAACTCCGCCATCAATTCGAGCGCCATCGTCAAGCTCGCACCAACGACGAAAGTGAGCATTCCCCTTGTCGTCACGGCGGGAAGCGGACGGCTCACCCATGTGGCCCACGTGATGGAAGATGCTGCCTTGAAGACCCTCAAACATGTTTGCAAGGTGAAGGTGAAGCCGCAGATATCCTTCACCGAGGCGACCGATTTCGGCTTTCGCGGCACGATGACCTTTACGATTGCTGCGCCCGAGCGCGTGTCTTCGGCCAAAGACGCCGTATTGCGTGCGATCTCGCCCTACATCCACGGGCTTCCCGACCTGAAAGTTGTCATGGGCCAGCAAGACGCCGCCGATGCTTCGCGGGAGGATGCGGCGCAACAGAAGACTTTGCTGGAAAGCACCGTACAACAAGGGCCCGCATCGCAGGAAAGGCCTGCGGCTCAGGAGCTGCCTGCAGCACAGCAAAAATCCGCATCGCAGGAAAGGCCTGCGGCTCAGGAGCTGCCCGCATGACGACGACCTACCTTGTCACCGGAGGAGCGGGATTCATCGGATCGAACTTCATCCAGTATCTGCTCGAAACGAAGGAAGATATACGCGTCATCAACGTCGATGCGCTCACCTATGCGGGCAATCTGGAGAACCTCGGGCAGGTGGAAAGCGATCCGCGCTATCGCTTCGTCAAGGCAAACATCTGCGACGCTTCGGCGATCGAGCAGGTCATGTCGGGCTTTCAGATCGACTATTTGGTGAACTTCGCCGCGGAATCGCATGTGAATCGATCTATCGCCGAGCCAATCACCTTCGTCGATTCCAATGTGGTTGGCACGGCAACGCTTCTCCAGACGGCAAAAGCGGCTTGGCAGGACGAAGCCGGAAATTATCGCGAAGGGGTCTGCTTCCTTCAGGTTTCCACGGATGAGGTGTATGGGACGCTTTCGCCCCAGCGGCCTGCCGAGCTTTTCAGCGAAACGACGCCGCTTTCGCCCCATAGCCCCTATGCCGCGACGAAGGCATCCGCCGATCTGCTGGTGCGCGCCTTCGGCGACACCTATCGTTTTCCCTACAACATCACGCGCTGTTCGAACAACTATGGGCCCTACCAGCTTCCGGAGAAGCTCATTCCCCTGATGATCTCGCATTGTTTGGAAGGAAGGCAGCTTCCCGTATATGGCGATGGCCGCCAAATTCGCGATTGGCTTTATGTGCGCGATCATTGCATTGCAATCGATTGCGTTCTTGAGCAGGGGAGACGCGGGGAGATTTACAACATTGGCGGAAGGAACGAGCGCACGAACCTTTCCGTCGTTAAGCAGATCATCCGTGCTTTTCGCGATCGGCTGGGGTTTGCGGTCTCCGATGACCTTATCGAGCATGTGCAGGACCGCCCCGGTCATGATGTCCGCTACGGCATCGATCCGCGCAAGATAGAGCTTGAGCTTGGATGGCGTCCCCGGATCTCTTTCGACGAAGGGCTTGAGGCGACGATCGATTGGTATATCGCGCATCCCCTATGGCTCGAACACGCGGAAAGCCGTCTTGAACAGGGGCCTCGTGGTATGAAGGAAGCCTCGCATAGTGCCTGAATCCGTGGCGCGGCCTGAGGCGGCTTGAGGCGGAGCAGTCCGGAGCGTGGCGGGCTCTGAGCGGGCCGGAGTGATAGCTCGTAACATCGCTTTAACGTTTTCGGAAAAAAGATCGCTATAATGATTTTAAGAGAAGAAGGGCGTAGACGCTCGGCATATATGAGAGGAAACAACGCATTGAGTAAAGCGCAAGAGATACAGGATGCAGCTCGTGAGGCAATGGAAAACGACAAGGCGCTCAACGAGATTGTCGAGGCGCTTGCGGGGTCTTCGCGAAGAAGCCGCCAGCAAGCCGCATCGGTGATCGCCCAGATCGCAAAGCAAAACCCTGAACGTATCGCCCCCTTCGGGGAAGATTTGGTCGATGCGCTCAATCGTCCGGAAAGCCAAACGCGCTGGGAGGCTCTCGATGCCCTCGCATCGATCGTCTCCGTTGATTCGCGAGTTTGCGACAAGGCGATTGCGGGTGCGGAGACGGCTCTTTTCGATGAGGAGAGCGGTCCGGTCCGTCTCGCGGCGATGCGCTTTCTCTGCACGTTGGGAGCAACCACGGAGAATCGTTCGGAAAAGACGTGGCCGCTCATCGAAGAGGGCATTCGTTGCTACCATGGTGACCTTGAGTTTCCCGATATGCTTGTTGCGGTGGTGGATTTTTCAACGGGCAAGCTTTCCGACCGAGTGAAATCCGCTCTTGCCGATCGCATGCGCTTCGATGCGGAAAACAGCCGCGGGACCCTACGCAAACGTGCGCAAACGATTCTCGATAACGTTTCCGCCTAACGTGGCTTGTGGCGTTGTGGCTTTGTGCAAATCGGCCACGCGAAGATTCTGCGTCACCTGCTTGCTTGCGAGCAACCGTGGGGCCTGCTTGGCGGGCTATCGGCGGCTGTCGTAGAGGACAATCGGAGGGGAAGCAGGCGAAATATGGTGCGTGCTGCACTTATGCAGCGGATAATTGTTTGAAATCGTCCGGTTGGGGCAATTCGAGAGAAAAGGAACAGAAATATGAGCGAAAACGGACGCTTTGCCAGCCTTGTCGTTGGCGGGAAAACATATAGCTATTGTCCGATTTCCGAAATAGAAGGGGCGGAGCGTCTGCCGTTTTCGTTAACGGTGCTTCTTGAAAACGTGCTTCGACAGGCTTCGTCAGACGAGGAAGCGCAAGAGCTTGCCGCGCGTATCGTCCATGCCGGGCTTTCAGGAGAGACCGGCGAAGAGATTCAATTCATGCCGGCACGGGTGTTGTTTCAAGATTTCACCGGCGTTCCGGTTTTCGTCGACTTCGCCGCGATGCGCGAGGCCTCCGAAAAGCTTGGCGGTGATCCTTCGCAGATCAACCCGCAGATACCATGCGATTTGGTGATCGACCATTCGGTAATCGCCGATGAGGCAGGATGCGCCGGATGCCGCGAGGCAAACGAGCGGATAGAATATGTGCGCAATCGCGAGCGCTATGAATTTCTCAAATGGGCGCAGCTTTCCTTTGAAAACGTTCGGATCGTGCCGCCCGGAAAGGGAATTTGCCATCAGCTGAACATCGAGTCGTTCGCTCATGTGGCGATGACAGCCGAAACTGCTGGCGCTGCGGGCGAGGGGAAAGAGGCGGATCCGCTTGTGTATTTCGACACGGTGGTGGGAACCGACTCTCATACGCCGACGGTGAACGGCTGCGGTGTTTTGGGCTGGGGCGTCGGCGGCATCGAGGCCGAAGCGGCTTCCCTTGGCCAGCCCATCACGACGCTCGTTCCGCGCGTTGTCGGCGTAAGGCTGAGGAATCAGTTGCGCGAAGGCGTGACCGCCATGGACGTTGCGCTCACGTTTGCTCAAAAGCTGCGTGAGAAAGGCGTTGTCGGGGCGTTTGTCGAATGCTTCGGCGATGGCGTGGAAGGCCTCACCGCAACGCAACGCGCCTGCATTTCGAACATGACGCCGGAATACGGCAGCACGTGCACGCTGTTTCCGATCGATGAGCAAACGCTCTCCTATTTGAGCCTGACCGGCCGCTCGGCCGAGCACGTGGAGCTCGTGCGAGCCTATGCGCAGGCCCAAGGCGTCTTTGGCGACGCCGGTGCAGAGGAGCGCGTATATTCCGAGGTGATAGAAATCGACCTCTCCGCGGTATCCTCGTGCGTTGCCGGACCCTCGCGTCCTCATGACAGAATCGCTTTAGGCGATGCGAAGCGGCGTTTCGAAGAGATTTGCACGGCGCGTGGGCTTGATCGCGACAAGCGTGTGGATGTTGATGTTTTCGGCCAGCGTTTTGCGGTGACGCACGGAAGCATTGCGATTGCGGCGGTCACCAGCTGCACGACCGCAACCGATCCGGCGATGATGATCGCCGCGGCGCTTCTTGCCCGCAATGCCGCAAAGCGCGGGCTTTCCCCGAAGCCATGGGTGAAGACGATCCTCGCGCCGGGAAGCCATGTGATGGCGCTTCTGCTTGAACGGACCGGCTTAAGGGAAAGCTTCGAGCAAGCTGGCTTTTACACGTGCGGCTTCGGTTGCATGAGCTGCATCGGAAACTCGGGGCCACTTTCTGATTCGATGCATGAGGCTTCCGAAGAGGTCGAGCTGGCGAGTGTGCTTTCCGGAAATCGTAACTTCGAGGGGCGTATTTCTCCCGACGTGTCGCAAAACTACCTTATGCCGCCGGCGCTTGTCGTCGCCTATGCGATGGCCGGAACGATGGACATCGATCTCGCGAGTGAGCCGCTGGGCACCGACAGACACGGCGATGACGTTTACCTGAGCGATATTGTTGCCGACCAAGCCGAACTTCAAAAGCTGTTGGAGGAATACGTAACGCCTGAGCTTTACCGCACGGCGTTGGCCGATCTATTCGAAGGTGACGAAGAGTGGCAGGCGCTTCAGGTTCGCCCGAGCCAAACGTTTAACTTCGACGAGGCCTCAACCTATGTGCGCCGTGCCCCTTATTTCGACGGCATGGAACGTGAGCCTTCTCCGTCACGTCCGATCGAAGGCGCTCGCGCGCTCGCGCTCCTTGGCGATTTCATCACGACCGACCATATATCTCCGGCGGGAAGCATCGCGCTCGATTCTCCGGCAGCACGCTATCTCGAGGGCAAAGGTGTGGCGCCGGAAGATTTCAACACCTATGGTGCGCGACGTGGCAACCATGAGGTGATGATGCGGGGAACCTTCGCGAACGTGAAGCTGCAGAACAAGCTCGTGCCTGATCGTCGTGGCGGTTACACGCTCGATCCGTTCGGCGGATGCGTTGAAACGATATTCGACTCCGCCATGAATGCTGGTCAGCGCGGGGTGCCCGAGATTGTTGTCGCAGGTAAAATGTATGGGAGCGGCTCTTCGCGCGATTGGGCGGCGAAGGGTCCTGCGCTGCTTGGCGTGCGTGCCGTAATCGCGGAAAGTTTTGAGCGCATTCATCGTTCGAACCTGATCGGCATGGGAATCCTTCCTCTGCAGTTCCTTGAGGGTGAGGGCGCAGAGGCGCTCGGACTTGATGGCACGGAAGCCTACGACATCGCCCTAATCGATTGCTCAAGGGGTGTTGCCGATATGCCTTCCGTCAAAGTGACAGCGCGCAAGGCCGATGGCACAAGCGTCACGTTCGAGGCGACGGTGCGTATCGATACGGCAACTGAAGGGCTGTACTACGAAAACGGGGGAATTCTCCAATACGTTCTGCGTTCGATGGTAAACGCTGCAGGCTGACAGTGTTACGAGATTGCGGTTTCATGATGGAGCCGCAGGCGATATCTCGTGTTGAGGCCATTGCATGCCGTTGTTGATGCAGTGATGAAAAGGTTCCATATGGTAAGATGCCCCCGTACGAGCAAGTGATGATGTACGTAAGAGGGAAGGACGCTTCGTGGGCTCAGGTTTAGATTCGTTACTCGAGGCATTGCGGAACTCGGGATTTAATATGGATGGCCAAGGTGGTCAAGGAAACGGCTCGGGCAATGCCGGTGCCGGCGGCGGCGCGGGTTCTGCCGGAAGCGGCGGTTCCGGTTCTTCGGGTCCCGGTTCTTCTAGCTCGGGCTCTTCCGGGTCTTCGTCGGGAGCGGGCGGCTCGCGCAGAGGCTCTTCAGGAGGCGGCGGGCGAGATCAAATGCCCCATATCGATCTCGCGTTTCTCGATAATTTCCGCAGCATGTCGCGCAAGCGCCTTGCCTTGGTCATCATCATCGCGATTCTTATCGTGCTTGCGCTCTATTGGTGGTTCCATCCGCCGATTAACATTCATAGCAGGGATATGTGGCTGCTCATCGTTATCTTCATCATCCTTCCGACGGCCTTCATTTTTTGGACGCGCTCGAAGAAGTATTCCGGCGACGATGGGGTGACGCCTTCGAATCCCGCGAAGGCGAAGCGCTATAAGTACCTGCTCGCGATCCCGATTGTTATCGCCGCTATCGGCATCGTTGGCGCGATCACCTCGCTTTCGCTGTTCCCCGGCAATGCCGAGCGCTATTCGTCGGTGCTTGTCACCGATACGCTGGAGTTTGCCGAGGATATCCATGAGGTGAACTATTCGGAGATTCCCATCATCGATGGCGATTCGGCGATCCTGCTCGGCAATCGTGAAATGGGGTCGATTCCCGAATACGTCAGCCAATTCGAGATCAGCACGCTCTATACGCAGATCAACTACCATCAAGAGCCCGTTCGTGTGAGCCCGCTCAATTACGCGGATCTCTTCAAATGGTTTACGAACCGCACAACGGGCATTCCCGCATACGCGCTCGTGAACATGACGACGCAGGATGCTGAGATCGTGCGCTTGGGCGACAGTCCTATCTTCTATTCGCAATCGGAGCCCTTGGCGCGCAACATCGATCGTTATGTGCAGCTGAAATACCCCTTCTATATCTTCGATGAGAAGGCGTTTGAGATCGATGAAGACGGGCATCCGTGGTGGATCTGCCCCGTGCGCGATTACACGATCGGCCTTTTCGGCGGCGAGACGATCAGCCGTGTGGTTCTCTGCGATGCGACGACGGGCGAGTGCCAAGACCTCGCGGTGGAGGATGTGCCCGAATGGGTCGACCGCGCCTATCCGACGGATCTGCTCATCAAGCAGTACAACTGGTATGGCGCCTATCATAATGGCTGGCTCAATTCCTTCCTCGGCCAGGAGGGCGTCGTGCAGACCACGCCGGGCTCCGATGGCGACCCGGGCTATAACTACATCGCGAAAGACGATGACGTGTGGGTGTATACCGGCGTCACATCGGCGACGGCTGACCGTTCAATCGTCGGCTTCGTGCTGATCAACCAGCGCACGCATGAGTCGCATTTCTATGCGGTGCCGGGTGCCACCGAGGAATCAGCGATGGCCTCTGCTGAAGGTCAGGTGCAAAACCTCCGTTATACTTCCACCTTCCCGCTTCTGATCAACGTGGCGAATCAGCCGACGTACTTCATGGCCCTCAAGGATGCGGCGGGCTTGGTGAAGATGTTCGCGATGATCGACATCCAGCGCTACCAAAACGTGGCGACGGGCAATACGGTGGCCGAGACGCAGCGGGCATATGAGAACCTGCTTGCAACCAACGGCGTGAGCACGGGAGATACCGGTGTGACGGCGGATACGAAGGAGACGCAGGGTGTCATCGCCACGATGGCCCAGGCGGTTATCGAGGGCAACTCGCATTATTACCTGACGCTTGAGGGCGACGATACCATCTACGACGTGGCTCTTCCGGGTCTCATCTCGATCGTCACGTATCAGATCGGCGACACCATTCACTTCACCTACCTCGAAGCGCCGGGAACGTCTCCGGTCTATGAGCTCATCGCGGCAAACGGCGAGGTGGAAACGGCGACGGGCGAGGCGAACGACCCCGCCGCCAATGAGCCACCGCCCGGCCAAGAGGAGGCGCAAGCGAATGAGAGCGGGGGAGATAACCCCGCTGCGACCGTGGGCGGTTAAGGACAATAGGCGGGGTCAATAGGCGGTTATGGCTTTAAAGCAATTGATTGACAAACGCCGTGCACACGCTAGAATAGAACGGCTGCGTTAGCGCAGCAGGAAAGACATATTCCGCTACCCAAGACAGCAGGCGCCGTAAGGCTCAATGAGGAAACGAACCTGCCGAGGTGGTCTGGCACACAGCATGAGTGCGACCCCTGTCTTGTGGAGGCAGGGGTCGTTTTTTTCGCGAAAGCGACCACCGGAAAGCGGAGATCGCTTGTTGCGAAGGAGGTGAAATAACATGCCAAATGCACAAAACGTCGAGATGCTCGGAAAGATCAAGAGCGACTTCGCCACGACGAATGCTGTATGGGTCGTCGATTATCGCGGCTTGTCCGTGAAGGACCTCGAGGCATTGCGCGGAAATATCCGTGAGACGCAAAGCGCGATGAAGGTGTATAAGAACACTCTCGTGCACATCGCGCTGGCGGAGGAAGAGCTTCCTTCAATGGACGAGATCCTCGAAGGGCCGTCCGCTTTCGTGTTCTCAGGGGAAGATCCTGTCGCATCCGCCAAGGCGCTGACGACCTACGCTAAGACGAACAAGAACCTCGTCATCAAGGGCGGCATCATGGACGGCGCCTTCGTCAATGCCGAGCAGGTGCAGGCCATTGCATCGCTGCCGTCACGCGAACAGCTGATCGCGAAGCTCCTCGGCACCATCTCGAACCCGATGACGCAGGTCGTGCGCGTACTCAATGGGCCGATGTCGGCCTTCGCACGCGCCGTTGCCGCCATCGCCGAGAAGAAGGAAGCGGCTTAGTCCGTTTTCTCGGCCGCGGAGACGTGGCAAAGCGTTCCTTGCGGTACGGTTGGCGATTTAAGAAGAGAACCGCATGGGGCGAGAAGTTTGAAAGAAATGATGCGAAACGATTGGTTTCGTGAAGAAAGAAAGGTTTGAACCATGGCAGTTACCCGTGAAGAGATTGTAGAAGCGTTAAAGGAAATGCCCGCTCTCGAGCTTTCAGAGCTCGTGAAGGAACTCGAAGAGGTCTTCGGCGTGTCCGCCGCCGCTCCGGTTGCGGTTGCCGCCGCTCCTGCTGCCGCTGAAGAGGAAGCCGAGGAGAAGACCTCCTTCGACGTTATCCTCGAGGGCTACGGCGATCAGAAGATCGGCGTCATCAAGGTCGTCCGCGAGATCACGAGCCTCGGCCTCAAAGAGGCGAAAGAGGTCGTCGAGTCCGCTCCGAAGCCGATCGTCGAGGGCGTGAACAAGGAGCGCGCCGAAGAGGTGAAGGCGAAGCTCGAGGAAGCCGGCGCAGCCGTCTCCATCAAGTAGCTTTACCTTGCAATGTTGCGATTCGGCGATTGCCGTCCGAGTCGCTTGCAAACGAAGCAAAGGGCCCGGCGTTGTTCGGGTCCTTTTTGTGCGACACTACCGATTCTGGTGAGCGTTGAGAAACAGCAAGGAGAACGCGCTCATTCCTTGAAGCGCATGCAGCGCATGGCATTGAGGATCGCAAGGATGGCCACACCCACGTCGGCAAACACGGCGAGCCACATGGTGGCGATGCCGACGACAGCCAGCGCGAGCACGGCGAACTTCACGCCGAGGGCGAAGACGATGTTCTGCCAGACGATGCGCATGGTTTTGCGCGCAAGCGAGATGGCGGTTGCAATGCGCGTGGGCTTGTCGTCCATCAAGACGACGTCGGCTGCCTCGATCGCCGCATCGGAGCCGAGCGCTCCCATCGCGATGCCGATATCGGCACGCATGAGCACGGGAGCGTCGTTGATGCCGTCGCCGACGAAGGCGAGCTTGCCCTTTCCGCTATCATTTTCGGCCATGAGCCCTTCCACCTTCTCGACCTTGTCTTGGGGAAGGCACTCGGCGACGAACTCATCGAGCCCGAGCTCGGCGGCGACGGCAGAAGCGACGTCGCGACGATCGCCGGTGAGCATGACGGTGTGGGATACGCCGACACGATGAAGGCTCTCAATCGCCTGCTTGGCATCGGGCTTCACCTGGTCGGCGATCACGATATGGCCGAGATAGCGCGATCCGCTTGCAACGTGCAGGATCGTGCCGACCAGTTCGCAATCTTCGACGGGGATGTTGGCCTCAGAGAGCAGCTTCGCGTTACCGACATACACCGGCTCTTTGTCGACGTAGGTGCGGATGCCGTGCCCGCTGACCTCCTCGGTCTCCCCGATACGGGCAGGATCGATGGTTCCCGAGTACGCTTCGCGGATGGAAAACGCGATCGGATGGTCGGAATAGGCCTCGGCGTGCGCTGCATAGGAAAGGAGACTCTGCGAATCGATGCCCTTTTGCCCGTGCACGGCGACGACGCTGAACGTGCCGTTGGTGAGCGTTCCGGTTTTGTCGAAGACGACGGTCTCGGCATGGGCGAGCGCTTCAAGATAGTTTCCGCCCTTCACGAGGATGCCGAGGCGCGAGGCGCCGCCGATGCCACCGAAGAAGGAGAGCGGCACCGAGATCACAAGGGCGCAGGGGCATGAAACGACGAGAAAGATGAGAGCGCGCTGGATCCAGTCGGCCCATGGCTGCCAGAGAAGCAGGGGAGGGATGACGGCGAGCAACGCCGCGACGATGACGACTGCGGGCGTGTAGTAGCGCGCGAAACGCGTGATGAAGTTCTCGGTGCGGGCCTTTTTCTCGCTCGCATTCTCAACAAGCTCGAGGATGCGCGAGACCGTGGAATCTTCGAAGGGCCTCGTCACGCGAACGCTGAGCTTGCCGGAGAGGTTGACGCAGCCCGAGATGACCTCGTCGCCGTCTTTCACGCTGCGTGGCATCGACTCGCCAGTGAGCGCCGCGGTATCGAGCTGGCTTTTCCCTTCCAGAACGATGCCATCGAGCGGAATGCGCTCGCCGGGCTTCACGATGATGGTGTCGCCGACGCCGACCTCATAGGGATCCACCTGCACGAGCTCGCCGTCCTGCTCGATGCTGGCAAACTCCGGCGCGATGTCCATCATCTCTTTGATGGATTGGCGCGATTTTCCGACGGCATAGCTCTGGAAAAGCTCTCCGACCTGGTAAAACAGCATGACGGCAGCGCCTTCCGAGAAGTGCTGCTCGGTATCGGGAAAGAGCACGAGGGCGAATGCGCCAAGGGTTGCTATCGACATCAAGAAGTTCTCGTCGAAAATCTGGCCGTTCACAATATTGCGCGCCGCACGTAAGAGCACGTCGTAGCCGACGACCAGATAGGGGACGAGGAAGACGACGAGCTCGATATAGAGCGATTGCGGGTGCGGAAACCATGAATCTATGGGAAGGAGAAGGGCGACGGCGTAGAGCGCGAAGCCGATGATCAGCCGAATGAGGGTACGTTTTTGCTTCTTGTTCATTATGAGTGACTCCCGCCCTGTCTTAATGGGTTTTCACGAAGTTGGATTATCGCGAAGTCTCATCACGTGCTTGTGAGGCCCTAACGGACGATCACACAGTCTGGCTCGTACTTCGAGCAGATCTTCTGTGCTTGATCGAGGATCGTATCGAGGCGATCGGGATCGGTGTCGAGCACGAGCTTTTGCGTCATGAATGAGATACGGGCATCGTTCACGCCATCGAGCTTGTTGATGTCGCATTCCATCTTCGCAGCGCAGTTTGCACAGTCAAGCTCTTCGAGTTTGTAGACTTTTCTCATGATGGGTTCCTTCTTCCTTCCTTGTTGCGGTTTGTTGCCTTTGCCGGGGCCTTCACTTTGCTGTGGTTTGTTGCCTTTGCCGGGGGCCTTCACTTGTTGCGGGCTGCCAATCTTGTTCTGGCTTTGGGTTTTCTCTCTATTCGCAGATGTGGGTCATTCCCTGCGAGAGCATGGTGTACACGTGGTCATCCGAAAGGGCGTAGAAGATGTTCTTGCCCTCGCGTTGGAACTTCACGAGCCGTGCCTGCTTGAGGATTCGAAGCTGATGGGAGACGGTGCTTTGCGTGGCTCCGACAAGTGCAGCGATATCGGCAACGCACCGTTCGCCATCCATGAGCGCGTAAAGGATTTTAATGCGCGTAGTATCAGCGAAGACCTTGAAGAGGTCGGCGAGATCGTAAAGCATCTCCTCATCGGGGAGAGCGTCGGCCAATGTGGCTTTTGCCTCATCGGGAAGGGAGCTCGCCATCGTAGACTTTTCCCCATCGGGAAGGGAATCGGTCGATACGAGCCCTTCTCCATCGGGGTATGGGCTTTTCCGCATGGCCTCTTCACCATCGACGGACGGAAGAGATATCGTGCCGTATTCGATGCTCTGTTCCATGTGCGGCGGCCTTTCTCGTTCGTTCTGAACAGTTCTCCCATTGTTCAAATAAACATATGAACAACTGTTCATAAGTATAGGAAGAGCATGGGGCTTGTCAAGAGGTATTTCTCGAGCGGAAGTATTTGTTAACGTGCTGGTGAATCTTACGATGGCCTTACGATGGCCTCGATTCAGACTGCTGCAGGTTTTTCCGTCGGAAAGAACGAAAGGCCTGAAAAGATAAATCATCGTGAGGTAAACATGAGGGAAGCAGAAAAAAGAATGCGTCCGTGTTGTGCTTTAATGTTTCGAGTTCATGTCTGAGATCCGCAGAGGAGAAATTATGAAACGTGTTGTTACCAGCCTTCCGTTCATTTTGCTTGTATCGGTCATCGTTGGCCTGCTGTTAGGCCTCGTTGTGAACGAACAGGTGATGGCGGTTATCGCGACTATCAGCGAACTGCTCCGCCAGCTCATCATGTTCTGTGTGCCGTTAATCATCATCGGGTTCATCGCGCCTTCGATTGCGCGGCTCGGTAACAACGTTTCGCGCATCCTCGGACTCGCGGTGCTCATTGCCTACGCGTCGAGTGTCGGCGCTGCACTATTCTCCATGCTTGCGGGCTATGGAATCATCCCGAACCTCACGATCGTTTCCGATCCTGCCGGATTGCGCGAGCTTCCCGAAAACATCTTCCCCTTGGAGATTCCGCAGATCATGCCTGTGATGTCGGCTCTCGTTTTAGCGCTCATGCTCGGCGTGGCTGCGGTCTGGGCGAAAGCCGTGCGTTTCACGGAAATCCTTGAGGAGTTCCAGAAAATGGTATTGGCGCTTGTGACGAAGATCGTCATCCCGCTGCTTCCCATTTTCATCGCGACGTCGTTTTGCGGGCTTTCCTATGAGGGACTCATCACGCAGCAGCTTCCCGTGTTCATCGTCGTGATCCTCATCGTCATCATCGGCCACTTCATCTGGCTTGCAGTGCTTTATGGTTCGGCGTCGGCTTACACCCATACCAATCCGTGGGAGGTGCTGAAACATTACGGAAGCGCCTATCTCACCGCTATCGGCACGATGTCGTCGGCGGCAACCTTGAGCGTGGCGCTGGAGTGCGCCGGCCAGGCAAAGACGCTGCGCCGGGATATGGTAAGTTTCGGGATCCCGCTGTTTGCTAACATCCACCTATGCGGCTCGGTGCTGACTGAAGTATTTTTCTGCATGGTGGTTTCGCAGGTGCTTTATGGCAGCCTCCCTGATGTGGGAACCATGATCCTCTTCTGCTTCTTGCTCGGCGTATTCGCCATCGGCGCTCCCGGTGTGCCGGGCGGTACGGTGATGGCGTCGCTTGGCCTCGTTACCAGCGTCCTCGGTTTCGACGGTGCGGGAACGGCGCTCGTGCTTACCATCTTTGCGCTGCAAGACAGCTTCGGCACGGCTTGCAACATCACGGGCGACGGTGCGCTCACGCTGATCCTCACCGGCTATGTCGAGAAACACCACATCAAAGACAACCTGCGCACGGTGGAGTTCATGAATGAGGAATTTGAGGAAGCGAGCGGAATCGGCAGAGGCAAGGCCGATCACGAGGCATCGCTTCTGCCGAATGCTGACGGCGAAATGGCTTCGATTGATGGGGCGGCTCCGGTTGACGAATCGAGGGGGTAGGTCGATGAGCGACAGGAACTACGTATTGAGCGCTCCCGAAACGCCGGATGCTATCGAATTCTATCCCGATTTCGGGCACATTCCGCTCAGGTCGATCGTCAACACGCGCGATCTGGGAGGAATGCCGGCGGCAGATGGACGCAGGATCAAGCCGCGCGTTCTTATCCGCGCAAGCGCCCTCGCGCATGCCCATGAGAAGGATTTGAAGGTTCTTCTTGGCGATTACCAGCTTCGACGCGTCGTCGACCTCAGAAGCGAGTTTGAACGCAACCAAGCTCCCGATGAGGAAAAGAAGCTTCCCGGCGTCACGTATGCGGCGCTCCCGCTCTTCGAGGGCAATGCGGTTGGCATCGCGAACGGCGCCGGAATCGGCGATGAATTGCGCACGATTCGTGAGATCAGCGGAAACCCCTTCGCGCTTGTTGCTGGTCTCTATAAGAAGGCGTTTCTCGAGGAGCCCGGCATTTCGTCGTTTTCGACGATTCTCGCCATGATCCTCGAGGCCGAAGAGGGGAGCACGCTCTGGCATTGCTCGGAGGGGAAGGATCGTACGGGGCTTGTGGCCTATCTGGTGGAATATGCGCTCGGCGTTTCCGAGGAAAACCGCATGGCGGATTACCTCGCGACGAATCTCTTTGTACGAAACGCCGGTTCGAAACTGCTGGACGGATTGGGCATGCACCATATCCTCCAGGGAATCGATGCCGACATGGAGGCGATGTTCTTCGCGCATCGCGAATATTTGCACGGTGCCATCGATGCCGTTCAGGAGGCATACGGATCGTTCGCGCGCTATATGGCTGAGGCGCTTGATTTCGGAGAGGATAAAGCGGCTGCTCTGCGTGAGAAGTATCTTGTTGGCTAAGCGCTTCTTGCGACCCGTACGGCTCGTTGTGCGATTTGTCTGCGCCAGCTCCGTTTCCGCTTCGGTTTCGCATGCTTCTCGTGTGCTTCCCATGGAAGCCGCAGCGCTTCATCGTGTATGATGGAAGCGCATCATTATGGCATCTGAGGTAATAGATTACGACCAGAGGTAGCGGCAAGCGACCGGAACAGGAAGCATTGTGACTGAGCAGACAAGCGCGCAGGCGCGTCATTCATCAGCGGTACGTCCCGAGGAAGTTGTTCTCGTTTTCGATTTCGGCGCCCAGTACGGGCAGCTCATCGCACGGCGTGTCCGTGACCTTCATGTGTATTCGGAAATCGTGCCGTGCGACATCACGGCGGTCGAGGTGCGCGAGCTTGCCCCTTCGGCGATCATCCTCTCAGGCGGTCCGGCAAGCGTGTATGCTGAAGACGCGCCATCGGTCGATTCTGCCGTCTTCGAGCTTGGGATTCCGATCCTCGGCTTTTGCTATGGCCTGCAGATCATGGCAAGCACGCTTGGTGGCACGGTGAGCCACACCGACAAGGGCGAATACGGCCCTGCTCAGCTTGTTCGCAGCGAAAACGCGTCGTTGCTTCTGGGGGAGACTCCGGCTGAGCAGCGCGTGTGGATGAGCCATCGTGACGCGGTGACCGCCGTCCCCGAGGGTTTCGTTGTCACGGCGACCACGGATGTCTGCCCCGTTGCCTCGATGGAAGACCCTGCGCGGAAGTTGTTCGCCACGCAGTTCCACCCCGAGGTGCGCCATACCGAACACGGCACCGACATCCTGAAGAACTTCCTGTTCGGCGTGTGCGGGCTTCATGCCAGCTGGACGATGAGCAGCATCATCGACGACGCCGTCGCGGCGATACGCGAACAGGTGGGGCAGGATCGCGTGATCCTCGGGCTTTCGGGCGGCGTGGATTCCAGCGTGGTGGCGGCACTGTGCGCTCGCGCTGTTGGCAAGCAAGTGACCTGCGTTTTCGTGAATCATGGACTGCTGCGCAAGAACGAGCCGGAAGAGGTGGAGGCGGTTTTCACGAAGCAGTTCGATGTGGACTTCATCCACGTGCATGCGGAGGAGCGCTATGCGGAACTGCTTGCGGGCGTCACCGACCCCGAGCAGAAGCGCCGCATCATCGGAACGCAGTTCTGGAAGGAATTTTTCGCCGTGGCGCAAGACTTGGCGCGCGATGGGCGTGCGGTGAAGTATCTTGCGCAGGGGACCATCTATCCCGACATCATCGAGAGCGGCGCGCGCAAGACCGGCGGCAAGGCGTCGACGATCAAGAGCCACCACAATCTCATCCCGTTTCCTGATGGGGTGCATTTCGATCTCATCGAGCCGCTCGACCATTTCTTCAAAGACGAGGTGCGTGCGCTCGGCACGGCGCTCGGCTTGCCCGACCACATCGTGCATCGGCAGCCGTTCCCGGGGCCAGGCCTCGCCATCCGCATCATCGGCGAGGTGACGCCGGAGAAGCTCGCCGTGCTGAAGGACGCGGACGCGATCGTGCGCCAAGAGCTGGACGCCTACAATGAGGCGCTTTACGAAGAGACGGGCGTACGTAACAGCGAGCACAGCGTGTGGCAATATTTCGCCGTGCTTCCCGACGTGCGCAGCGTGGGCGTGATGGGGGATGAGCGCAGCTACGAGCGCCCGATCATCCTGCGTGCTGTGGAATCGAGCGATGCGATGACTGCTGACTGGGCGAAGCTGCCCTACGAGGTGCTGGGAACGATCTCTTCCCGCATCGTTTCCGAAGTGGCCGGCATCAATCGCGTGGTCTACGACATCACCCCCAAACCTCCCGCCACAATTGAGTGGGAATAAGAACAGTGCGAAAATGTATTACTTTATAGAGGCAATATCCTTCTACTGAAGTAATTCATTTGCACGCAGTTGATCAAAAACACGTCTAAACCGTTGGGAATATGCGTTCCCGTGGTATCGCTATTTGCGGGTCAGATCATGCTCTGATGTGCGATTTTAAGAAGATTTTCCTAGGAAGGCGATCGAGACCATATTCAAGTAATACATAAACGCCCTGATAATTCCGCTCATCGTATGTTAGGTACGCTATAGATGAGGAAGCGATTCGAAAGAACAGCAAGCAAAATAATTGGTACTCATTTGGTACTCAGTGGAGCAAGGCGATACTCAAAGCGTATTCTGACCTGGTGTTTTTATAATTTTCGTATCACGCAGGCAGCATGGCCCAATCGAGTTGAATTCCAGGTTATTTGCACTTAGAAAGAACCGACCCGTGAAATTCGTCGCCATTCCACGGGTCGCGAATCCTGACGGGCGAGCATGAATGCGGGTCATTTAGATAAACTGAAACGATTGCCATCCGGTATAGATGCAGATGAACGTACAAAACAGCACACAGGTGATG
>CANQTB010000021.1 GCA_947626665.1 uncultured Eggerthellaceae bacterium | reverse complement strand
TGTTCGAAACACTTGGCGACTGCGTGAAAGCCATGCCGCAGGACCGTCCACGCTATCTGATGGGCGTGGGCAATCCGACGACGCTCGTTCGGGCGATCGGCGTTGGCGTCGACATGTTCGATTGCGTGCTGCCCACGCGCACGGCCCGCATGGGCACGGCGTTTTCGAGCACAGGGCGCATGAATATGCGGAATGCGAAATATGCGCGCGACTTCGGGCCGCTCGATCCGGCGTGCGAATGCCCCGTCTGCCGGAAGTATTCCCGCGCCTACCTGCGCCATCTCGTCAAGCAGGGCGAGATGCTCGGAGGGATCCTCCTTTCGATGCATAACATCTTCTTTCTGACGAATCTCATGGCGCGAGCGCGAGAGGCCGTCCTTGCCGACGCCTATGAAGAGTTTATGGCATCGTGGATGGCCTCGCCCGCTGCGAACGACTATTAACAAGCTCCAAAGCTTTGGAATTTTTGAAAGCCGGTTTTTCAAAGCGCTTTTCTCTTTATCGGGAGGCGGCGAATAAAGAATGCCGAAACGTCGTTTTTATGGCACAATGAAGCGTTGTACTTCGGGACGGCTGTTCCGAAAAAACGGCAGGTAAAGGAAACAGGTTTTCGATGGCTTCAAACACATCAACGTTGCAACAGATGGCGCGCAAAAACAACCAGAAGCGTGCCTCGCAGAAAAAGGCGAATCGTCGGACGAACGACCGACGCAACATATGGTTGATCATCCTCACGGCGCTTCTCATGATCGGATCAATCATCCTCTTTGTGCCGCCGCAGGAAAAAATCAACCAAGGTCTTGATATCCAAGGCGGCCTTTCGGTCGTTCTCACCGCAAAAAGCGATACGGGAGAGGCGATCACGCCTGACGAGATGGAGGCGAGCCGCGCCATCATCGAAAGCCGCGTGAACGCGCTCGGTGCCAACGAGGCAACCGTTCAGCTGCAGGGCAACGATCAGATCCTCGTGCAGATTCCGGGTCTTTCCGACACCGAAACCGCGCTGGAGACGATTGGGCGCACGGGTTCGCTTGTGTTCGCGCGCCTTGATTCGTTTACCGATGAGGAAGTGAGAACGCAGATCGAAGAGGGCCGTTACGGCAGCATGGGCACGGTGACCGACGATTTCGGCAACACGTTCCCCACGGGAAAGACCGAGCACCTCTATGTGGAGCCGGGCACCTACACACCGCTTGTCACCGGCGATGAGATCACGAATGTGACGATCGGGCAGGCAAGTGAGGCCGGCATCGATTACGCGGTCAACGTGACGCTCGACGGCGAAGGTGCCGCAGCGTTCGCGGCGGCAACCGAAGAGCTTGCCCCGACGCACGGCAAGATCGTCATCATCCTCGATAACGAGGTGCAATCCGCGCCGGCGGTGCAGTCCGAGATTCCCGACGGGCGCGTTTCCATCACCGGCAATTACGATCTTGAAGAGGCGCGTTCGCTGCAGACCGTGCTCCAAAGCGGATCGTTGCCCGTGAGCTTCGAATATGCGCAGAGCCAAGTCGTCGGCCCGACCCTTGGCCAGGACGCCCTGTTCTCCGGCGTGATGGTGGCCCTTATCGGGCTTATCATCGTGATGCTTTACCTGCTCTTCTTCTATAAGGGCCTCGGACTTATCACGGCTGCTGCGATGGCGGTGTTCGCGGTGCTTTACCTCGGCATCTTGGCGCTGCTTTCGCTCTTCGGGCAATTCAGCCTCACGCTTGCCGGCATCGCGGGCATCGTGCTGACGATCGGCATGGCAGCCGACTCATCGATCCTGACACTCGAACGCTTCCGCGAGGAAATCCGCATGGGCCGCAGCGTTCGCGCGGCTTCCATCACCGGCGTGCGCCATGCGATCGAAACCTCGATCGATGCTGACCTCGTAACGATGGTCTCGGCGCTCTCGCTTTTCTTCCTCGCGGCGGCGTCGGTGAAGGGCTTCGGCCTTACGCTCGCCCTCGGCATCATCTGCGACATCATGATGATGCTTATCTTCAAAGCGCCGATCATCCGCTTGCTCGCGCCAGTTTCCATTGCGCGGCACCCGGGGTTCTGGGGCATCACCGACAGCCAAGTTGCGGCGAAGGCCTATGAGGTGTTGGCGAAATCCGAGGGCACGACGGTTGCCGCTGCCGAGGAGGCTGCCGAGATCGGCGAGAGCGCCTCCGAAGAGGCGCTTGCCGCCGCGTCGTCGAAGGGTGCCGCCGCAAAGAGCGCATCGAAGGGTGCCGCCGCAAAGACCGCATCGAAGAACGAAGCTTCGGTTGAGCGCAACCTCGAGAAAACCTACAAGCTTCGCGGTCGCTTCATCAAGCACGATATCAACTTCCTCGACCATCGTCGCATCTTCCTCACGGTGGCTGCCGTTCTCATCGCGCTGTGCTTCGTCGTCGTAGGCGTTCGCGGCCTGAACTTCGGCATCGAATTCATCGGCGGCACGTCCATCGCGTTCAACGGTACGGGCGAGATTACGACCGAGCAGATGCGTGATGCCTTCGATGCTGTGGATGAACCGGATGCCGTCATACAAACGACGATGACCAACGGCGAGCCGGGCTTCCTCGTGCGCACCACAACGACGAGCGCCGAAACTGCCGCGGCAAATGCGAACAGCGTTGCCTCGTCGCTCGGCTTGGCCTCCGATAGCTTCGAGGTAACGACGATCGGACCCGACTGGGGCGCCAGCGTTATCCAAAGCTCGCTTATCGCGTTCCTCGTCTCGATTGTTTTGATCATCATTTATATCGCGATCCGATTCGAATACAAGATGGGCGTCATCGCGGTCGTCGCGTTGCTGCACGACCTCATCCTCGTCATGGGCATCTATGCCCTCGTGGGCAGGGAGGTCAACCCGAACACGATCGCCGCGCTGCTCACCATTCTGGGCTACTCGCTCTACGACACGGTCGTCGTGTTCCATCGCATCAACGACAACATGAAGGGCTCAGACATCAAATGCACGTTCATGACGATGGCGAACCATTCGATCAATCAGGTGCTCATCCGCACGATCAATACGACGCTCACCTCGCTCATCCCCGTGCTCGCGATGCTTCTCTTCGGCAGCGAGACGCTGAAGGACTTCGCGTTCGCGATGGTGATCGGCCTGATTTGCGGCTCGTACTCCTCTATCGCGATCGCCACGCCGCTCTTCGCCATCTGGAAGACGCACGAACCGCGCTATGCGAAGCTGCGGAAGCGCTATGGCGACAAGATCGGCCGCTTCGAGTTCGAGCACATCCTCGTACCGGCGGGTGCCCCGCATGTGGAAATCTCCGCGCAGGCGATGGAGGCGGCGCTTGCGAGCGCGCCTGTTGAGGCCTCCGAAAAGACCAACACTGAGAAGCCGAAACCTGCAAAGGAGAAGCCTGCGGCGCCTGCGAAGGAGACGAAAGCGCCGGAGAAGCCGGCTGAGGATCCCGCTAAGAAACCGCAGATTAAGGACGACGAAAGCGCCGCCAGAAAACTCTCGTCTCAGGGGGACGAGGCGCCCAAGGCAGCAGAGAAGCCGAAACCTCCGGTGAAAGTTTCGACGTCCGGCAAGCCCGCGCGCGGCGGCGCCGGTAAAAAGCGGAAAAGGTAAGGGAGGCCGATATGCGAACAGGAAGCGCCCCGAACTTTTGCCCTCCCGTGAAGGAAGGCATGTGCGTCACCCTTGCCGATGAGCAAGGCGAAGAGCTTACCTTCGAATTCTTGGGAATCATCATTCACGAGGGTCGTCGTTACGGGTTCTTTTATCCCGTCGCCGACGAGAATGACGTCGGCGCTTCGGGCGAGGTCGTGGTGCTTGAGGTGACGGAGCTCGACGACGAGGGCCAACCGGCGGCGTTCGAGCTTGTGCTTGACGAACAGGTCGCGCATGAGGTGTATGAGGACTTCAAGCAGGCGACGAAGGATCTTTACGATTTCGAGGACCCGATCGAAAGCTAGGCGCCCGCTTCGGGCATAGTTTATTGCGGGGACTTCCGGGCGCTTCTTTTGCCCAGCTCTTGTGCGAGCTCGCCGATAAGCTCGTCCTCATCGATGATCGTTTCGGTAAGCGCGAGGCCTTTCTCGCGCAGCCGCCATGCGAGGGCGGTTATTCGGGGCACATCGAGCCCCGTAGCGATGAGCGCCTCCCGATTATCGCTGGTGAAGAGTTCCCGAGGCGTGCCTTCCGCGATGGCCTTTCCCTCATCCATGATGAGCAGCCGATCGGCAAGGGGAGCGATCTCGTCGAGTGCATGCGTTGCGATTATCAAGGCAGCGCCTTCGTCGCGCAGGCGCTGAAGAAGCGCGATGAGGCTTTGCACGGAACGGGGAGGAAGCCCGACGAACGGTTCATCGAGAGCAAGCGCCTTGGGACGCAGCGCCAACGTGCTCGCCAGTGCAACACGGCGCTTTTCCCCGCCTGAAAGCAAAAGGGGATTTCGCTTGCCGATCTCTTCGCAGGCAAAGCCAACGGCAGAGAGCGCCCCATAAACACGCTCTTTCACGTCCATTTCGCTCAGCCCGAGGTTGCGCGGCCCAAATGCGACCTCTTCGAAGACCGAAGGGGCGAAAAGCTGGCGCTCGGGATATTGCATGACGATGCCTACATGGCGCCGAAGAAGAGCTGCTCTGCGTTTGCCTTCGCAAGCCGATCCGTTCAGGCCGATTGAGCCGTCTGAGGGGGAGAGAATGCCGCAGGCGAGCTTGAGCACCGTCGTCTTCCCGCTGCCCGTGCGACCCAAAAGGCCTACGCAATCACCATCCGCCACCTCGAAGTTCAAATCCCGTACGGCGGGGGCCGCCTTCTTATCGTAGCGATATGTCACGTGACGAAAGGTCAGCATAGAAGCGCCTTTTCGAGGTCGGCTGTCGTCACGCAAGGCGGTATGCTGAAGCCTCGTGAACGAAGCTTTGCGCTGACGCGCTCGGCGAGAGGAGGCTCCAGCCCGCATGCCGCGAGCAGCCTTTCGCTGCAGAGAACGTCCTTGGGCTCACCTTGGGCGGCGACGCTTCCCTTGGCGAGCACGACAACGCGTTCGGCACGGGCGGCTTCCTCCATATCGTGCGTGATCGAGATGATCGTTGTCCCTTGGCTATGAAGCGCATCCATCGTTTCGAGCAAACCTCGTTTTCCCGCAGGGTCGAGCATCGATGTTGCTTCGTCGAAGATGATCGCCGACGGGCGCATGGCAAGCACCCCTGCGATCGCAAGGCGTTGCTTCTGGCCGCCGGAGAGCGACGTTACCTCGTGTTTTCGCAGCTCTAAAAGCCCACAGGTGGCAAGTGCCTCGTTCACGCGCAGGGCAACCTCCTCGCGTGCAAGCCCGAGATTTTCCGGTCCGAAGGCAGCCTCGTCCTCAACGACCGAAGCAACGAGGGCATCGTCGGGATTCTGAAAGACCATGCCGATGCGCGAACGGAGTTCGAAACGGCGCGCGGCGTCGTCAACAGGGATGCCGAAGCAGCGCATCGTCCCCGCGGTGGGCGCCAGGAGGCCGAGCGCGAGGAGCGCGAGAGTGGATTTTCCTGCGCCGTTTTCGCCGACGACGCACACATAGGCACCTTGCTCAACGCTGAGGCTCACATCGTTTAAGACGGGCGCGTCCTTCGCGTACGAAAAGGAAAGATGCTCGCAGATGAGCGCGGGTGCGCTCGCTTGGAGGGGGATGTTCGTCAAAGGCGTTTCCATGATGGGCTATTGTAATATAGTTGCCTTGCCGTTCGTGTGGCGGCAAGAACGCATCGCCTCATCTCGCCATGAGGCAATTCGGTGGCACGTCAACGGCGATCAGCGGTAAATCAACGGCAAATCAATGCAGGGGTCTGTGCCGCTCGCTGATAATTTCCCGATTGTTAACAGTTCGCTGACAAAACTACGCCTATAATGCTTCCACTTTAGTACGTTAAAGCAGCGAGGCTCATGAAAGAGGCTTTATTATGGATGCCTTTGCCACAGGATTAGTCGATTTCATCAATGCGGTGGACGCGTGGGTATGGGGAGTGCCGATGCTCGTGCTGTTGCTCGGCTCGCACCTTTACCTGACGATCCGCACGAAATTCATCCAGCGGAAGCTTTTGACGGGGATCAAGCTCTCGGTGACGAAAGACCCCGACGCGCCGGGCGACGTCTCGCAGTTCGGTGCGCTCTGCACCGCGCTTTCCGCGACGATCGGCACGGGCAACATCGTCGGCGTGGGAACCGCCGTCGTCATGGGCGGCCCGGGCGCCGTCTTCTGGATGTGGATCACCGGCGTCTTCGGCATTGCGACGAAGTATTCCGAGACCTATGCCGCCGTGAAGTATCGCGTGAAAGACCATAGCGGCAACATGCTCGGCGGTGCGATGTACGCGTGGCGCCGCGGCTTCGAGAAAGACGGCAAGGTTCCTTGGTGGGCATCGCTCGGCGCCGGCGCGTTTGCTGTTTTTGCCGCGATCGCATCGTTCGGCATCGGCTCAGCCGTGCAATCGAACGCGCTCACGAACGTGGTCGTCCAGAACATGCCGGGCGTTCCCGCTTGGGGCATCGGGCTCGCCATCGTCATTGCCGTCTCCATCGTCATCTTCGGCGGCGTGAAAGTGATCTCGCGTGTGTGCGAGAAGCTCGTGCCGTTCATGGCGATCGCCTATGTGTGGGGCTGCATCGTCATCCTCGGTATGAATTGGGAATACGTTTGGCCGGCGATCTGCATGATCGTCACCTGCGCCTTCACTCCGCAGGCGGCGTTTGGCGGGGCGGTCGGCTTCGGTTTGGCGCGCGCCCTGCAATTCGGCTGCGCGCGTGGCCTCTTCTCGAACGAATCGGGCATGGGCTCGGCGCCGATCGTCGCATCGGCTGCGAGCACGCGTAATCCCGCCCGTCAGGCGCTTGTCTCGATGACCGGCACCTTCTGGGACACCGTTATCGTGTGCGCTCTCACGGGCATCGTGCTCGTCTCGACGCTGCTTGCGAATCCTGATTTGCTGGCTGGCGGCGTGTTCGATCCCGACGCCGGCATCGTCATGCCTGCGGTCGGCGCCGACGGTGCGCCCGTTGTGATCGACGGCTCGGGCCTCACGACGCTCGCCTTCAACCAGATTCCCTATGTCGGAGCGCCCATCCTCGTGATTGGGATGATCCTGTTCTCCTATTCCACCATCCTCGGTTGGTCCTACTATGGCAACCGCTGCATCACCTACCTGTTCGGCAAGCGTGCGATCCGCCCCTATCAGGTCATTTTCGTTGTCGTGGCGTTCCTCGGCGCCATCGGCGTGGGCGATGTGGTGTGGACGATCTCCGACATCACGAACGCGCTCATGGCGGTGCCCAACATCATCATGGTGCTGCTGCTCTCAGGATTGATTGCGAAAGGGACGCAGCACTATGTCTACGACCATAATCTTGAGGAGAAGGACGAAACGCCGATCCCGCAATACGACACGAAGTAAGTTCTTAACGGGGATGCTTTGAAACGATAAGGTGCCGAGGCGTATGAGCTGTCGCTGAACTTGCGAGGCAGATCGCCGGACGAGGGCTTGCGGGAGCGAGGACTGTCTGAGCTTTTTCTCTGATATGGGGTTATAGCCAGATCTTGCGAAAAAGCGAGTTCCGCAGCTGCAAGCCCTTGGGAGGCGATCGGGTGCCGAGAGTGAAGCGAAGCTCATACGCCACGGCACCTCGCAAGTTCAGCGAGAACCCCCGTGCCTCGGCACCTCGTTTTCAGCAACGGCTTCCGCGCCACGGCACCTCGATGACGGCGAGAACCCCCGTGCCTCGGCACCTTTGCCTACCGCAGGTTCAGATATTCTTGCAATTCGCTGCGGTTATGAATCGAAAGCTTCTCATAGATATGGCGAATGTGCGTGTTTACGGTGTGAGTCGATATCACGAGCGTGCGCGCAATGTTTTGCGTCGTATAGCCCCGCGCGATCAAAATCATGATTTCCAGCTCGCGTTTTGAAAGGCGGAACTCATTGCCGACCTCGTTGCAGACATCCTCAATCTCGTCCTTGCTCGCCTTCGGATTGGTGATGCTGAGGATTTTGTATTCCTGACGAATGAGAGGGATGAGCAAAACCGCTAAAAGGCAGACGAAAAGAAGCGAGGTGTTGGAAACCACGCTTGGGCTGATATCGGGCATACGTTCGTAGGTGAGCGCCAAGCCGTCGCCGAGTGCCGTACCGATGCGGATGAAGGCGCCGGCAAAAGCAAAGGCGGCAGCGGGGGGCACATAGCCCTTCACGAGAAGCGTGTCGAAGTAAACGATGAGCATGATCTCGAAGAGCGCATAGACGCCGAGGCCGATGACAAACGCGGGAAACAAGAGCGCCTCATTTCCCGTGAGGAAGAGGGCAAAGGCGCCGATTTCCACCACGAGCATGAAGGGATAGATGCGAAAGACGCTGTTCTGGCTTTTCGCGAAATAGGTTGCCACGCCAGTGATGAAGATGGTTGACGCGGCGAGCATGATCCCCACGGTGAAGCTGACGTCGGTGAGCGGGAGGGTTTCCCATGGGATGATGCAGACAAGGTAATAGCAGGTGAGGCTCGCGATCAGCGAGATCACGCTGACGATCGTTATGTTGTGCAGTTTGTCCGAGGCGATATTCAACGGCAGAAGCGTGGGGAAATTCGCAGTGCTTCGCTTCTCCTTTTGCAGAAGGAAGATTCCTGATGCAAGAGAAAGCGGACAGACGAAAAGCGATTTCACGAAGGGCGGCAGCACCCAGGCGATGGCAAGCACGAGGATGAGCGTGAGGCCGGCCACCGTGCCGATGCCGCTGATCTGAAGGATATCGCGCTGCGATGCGAAAAACTCGCCCCAAAGAATCCAGAGGATCGCCTCGCACACGCCGAGGACGGCAGCGATGGCGCATGCGATCGCCAACAGATCGAACGTGAAAACGTAAAGACACATCAATAGCGAGAGCAGCGTCATGAGCGGTGGAATTACGCGAACGAGCACCCGCCGCTCGCAAAGATGGCGCTTCCGCCCGAGCAACGTCGCGAGAAGCAGGAGCGCAAAGCCCGTGGCGAAAAGGTTTACCAACCATGCGATGGTAACTTGATCGTCGAGCAACGGCGTAAAGAGAAACATGCCGGGGACAAACCAGAACCCGTAGTGCCACGCAAGAAGGAGCGCGAAGCCGACATAGCGGCCGATGGGTAGTGCTTGAGGAGAACTGCTGACAGGCATAGGCATTCGCTTTCTTCAACATACAGAGTCCCGTGATTCGTGCGAGAGCCATGGCTTTTGCGTTTGGGGCCGAGGGGCTTTGAATCAAGGGATCCGTGCATGTTCTCGCCTTCCCGTCGGCATCATTATCATTTGAAATCATTTCAAAACTTTTAACATCACGAAAAAATAGTGAATAACCAGATCATCACGTTGCTTATCGGCATATTTGGCGCTCATCTTCCCAACCGATGAAGCATGCGCGCCTCCATCGGCGCCACATCACCAATTCCTCGGTATGTTCTCTTTCACGGCCATCTTGCGATGTGCTCATCACCTCTTGCGCTTACAAAGATGTCGCCAAAAAGCGCGAAGCAGGCCTGGCTTTCGCGCTGCGGCCTCATTGAAAGAGCTCCGCCGAACAGAAGAACCACCGAACAGGAGGAAAGAGTATGGGATTAACGTTGGGCAAAAAGAGGAAAGAGGTGACCTATAAGGACCTTTCAGGGCTGCATAAATGGTTCCTTATCGTGCTTATCTCGATGGGCTCCTCGATCATCTATACGCCGATGTATCTGAAAGGGGTGTTCTACGATCCCCTGATGCAGGCGCTGAACTGCTCGAATGCAGAACTCGGTGCAATGGTTTCGTGCTACGGCATCGCCGCGCTGATCACCTATCTGCCTTCGGGCATCATCGCGGACAAGTTCCGGATGCGCACCTTGGCGTGGGTTGGCTTCGTTACCACGGCCGCCCTGTGCTTCGTTTATGCGACCTTGCCCTCCATCGAGCTGTGCTACATCATCTTCATCGCCTTCGGCATCACCTCGATCCTCATCTGGTGGGGCACGCGTTTCAAGGTTATCCGCCTGTGCTGCTCGGAAGAGGACTATCCGAGCAAGATCGGCATCAGCTATTCCGTCTATGGCGCAGCCGGGCTTGTCATCGGCTCCATCAATGCAGTCTTCGTCTCGTCCTTTGCCATCCCCGCGATGGGCGTTCAGGCGATGATCGTCCTTCTCGGCGTCATCATCGGACTCATGGGCGTCGTATCGTTTCTCGCCATCCCGAACTTCAGGGACGAGATCAACCGCGATAGCAAGGTCATGAGCCTCGCCGACGCCGCACGCGCCATCAGATATCCAGGCGTGCTTTGGGCCTGCGCCGCGTATTTCTTCGTCTATGCCGTCTATCAAGGGGCCACATACACCACGTCCTATATGACCGCCGTGTTCGCCGCGCCCCTGACGCTCGCCTCCATCGTGAGTCTCATCAGAACCTCCGGCATCGGCCTTGTGGCAGGTCCGGTGGCGGGCTTTTTCGCGAAGAAGCTGAACAGCCCCTCCAAATCCATCTTGGCCATGTTCGCCGCGACGATCGTCGTCTTGTTCGTCTTCTGGTTCTTTCCGCATAACCCTGATCTCGTCATCACCGTGGCGGTGCTCGTCATCGTTTTCGGCTTCGTCACCTATGGCGCCTTCTCCATCGGCTCTTCGCCTTTGACTGAGGCCCATGTGCCGATGGAAATCTTCGGAACTGCGGTCGGCATTCTCTCCGTCATCGGATATCTGCCCGATGTCTTCATCCATACCTGGTTCGGATCGATGATCGACGCGAGCGGAAACGATGCCTTCGGTCAGATATTCATGTGGCTCATCATCTTCGCGGTGCTCGGCTGCATCTGCCTCCTATTCACGCGCCGTGCCATGAAGAAGAACATCGCCGCTGAGGTCGTCGGGGTGAGAAGGGACGAGGCGAAGGAGTAGCCCATGAACAAGCTTGCAGTTTTAGAAAAGATCAATTCCCAGATGAGGGCCGTGCTCGCCAAAGAGGCCGAGCTGGCGGGGGATCCCAATGACACATCGGTCGGCTTCGAGCAGATGCGTGTGAACTATACGCTCGGCCGCGCGTTCTGGAACGAAGGCGGGCCTGAGATGGCGGCGGTTTGCGATACGGTGTTCGAGGTCGCCGGCAAAGAGGTAGCGGCGCGCATCTATTATCCGACGGAGGAGGCCGTATCCGCATGGGATGCGAAACGCGGCGCGATCCCCGCCATCGTATACGCACATGGTGGAGGTTGGGTTGTGGGCAACCTCGAAACTCACGATCGCATTTGTCGTACGCTTTCGCGCAATTCCGCAGCCATCGTGGTGGCGGTGGATTACCACCTCGCTCCCGAGGCGAAGTTTCCCCAGCCCATCATCGAAGTCGCCGAAGTGGCGCAGAGGCTTCATGAGAAGGGAGCTGCGTTCGGCATCGATGGCGAGGCGCTCGGCATTGCGGGCGATTCGGGGGGTGCGCATATCGCCCTCGCGACGACGATGTATCTGCGCGAGCGGAAAGGCGAGGGCTCCCTCATCAAAAGCCTGCTTCTTTTCTACGGCTGGTTCGGCCTCGCCGATTCGCCGTCGAAACGCCTTCTTGGCGGACCATGGGACGGACTGACCGAGAAGGATTGGGAGTTTTACCTCTGCCTCGCCTTCGAGGATCCGGATGCCGCTTTGGCAGATCCCCTCGCGAACCTTTTCCTGAACGATCTGACGCGCAACATGCCGGCATGCTACATCGCAGCGGCAAAGCTCGATCCGCTTCTTGATGATTCAGCGTTGCTGGCGACCATCTGCAAGGAAAACGGCGTCCCTTGTCGCTACGAGGTGTTCGAAGGCGTCATCCATGCGTTTCTCCACTATACGCGCATGCTCGATGCCGCCAACGATGCGCTGCTTCATGCGGCGACGTTTTACCGAGAGGCGTTGGGTCTGCCCGATCTGATCCGTTAAACGCTTTCACCTCGCGATTATCCGCTTCAAAAGTTTGTGGCAGAACGAATATACGAGGAGAGAACATGGATTATTCCCTCACTGAATTACAGCAGCTTATCGTGGACAGCTACCGCGATTACATGGAAAGCGAAAATTGGGAGAGCTATTTCGCCGCCTGCGACGAGGCCCATGAGTATCCGCTCCGCTGGGTGAAGGGGCTGTGCGACTTGGGTTTCGATCAGATCATGCTTCCCGAAAGCCATGGCGGGTTGGGAATCGATCAGCCGTGTTTGACGCTTATGGCCATCTACGAGGTGCTTGGCCGTTTCGGCGCGCCCACCTATGTGCTCTATCAGCTTGCGGGATTCGCGACGATCATCCGCGAAGGCACGCAAGAGCAGATCGACAAGGTGATGGCCTCCTTGGGCACGGGCGAGCAGATTTGGAATTCCGCCTGCACCGAACCGGGGGCCGGCTCCGATGTGGCGGGCCTGCAGACCACCTATCAGCGCCGCGATGGGAAGATCTACTTAAACGGCACCAAGACCTTCATCACGTCGGCGAAAGGCGTGAAATACCTCGTCGTCATGGCGCGCAATGCCGACGAGCCGGATGTGTTCACGGAATTCTTTGTGGATATGGGCCTTCCCGGCGTTTCCCTTTCGCCCTTAACGAAACTCGGGCTGCGCATGGATAGCTGCTGCGAGGTGTATCTCACTAACGTCGAGCTGGAAGAGAAGGACATCTTCGGCACCGAGGGGAACGGATTCAATCGCGGTGTCTCCGATTTCAATTTCGAGCGCTGGCTTGTCGGCGCCTGTGATTACGGCATCGCTATCTGCGCTTTCGAGGATGCGATGACGTACGCGAACACTCGCGTTGCCTTCGGCAGGCCCCTGAGCCGCTTTCAGCTCAACCAGATGAAGATCAGCGACATGTGCATTCGGCTTTCCAACATGAAAAACATGCTGTACGAGGCCGCGTGGAACGCCGATCGTTCGGGCGGCGAATTCAACGCTGCCGCAGCCGCGATGTGCAAGTACTACTGCGTCAATGCCGCATTCGCCGTCGTCGACGACGCCATGCAGATCATGGGCGGCATCTCGGTCGCCAGCGAACATCGCATCAACCGCATCTGGCGCGACCTGCGGGTCGATCGCATTTCCGGAGGAACCGACGAGATGATGGTGCTTGCCACCTCCAAGGGCGCCTCCCTTGCCTATCGTGCGTAATCGTTTGGGAAAGGAGCAGATCATGGCATTACCGAAAGAGAAGCCCTCGTTTGGCCCGCTTGACGGCGTGAAGGTCGTTTATGCGGCGGTTGAGCTTGCCTGCCCGAAGGCATGCGACCTTCTGGCAGATTGGGGTGCCGACGTCTCTTGGCTCGAAAACACCGGCGCGGGCGACACCATTCGCGACACGGGATTCATTAAGCAGGCCGAACGGCGCAATCAGCGCTCGGTTTCGCTTGACTACTTCTCCGAGGAAGGCAAGAATATCCTGCTGGAGATGCTCGCCGACGCCGACATCTTCATGGAGGCATCCAAGGGCGGCACCTATGCGCGCAAAGGCCTGACCGACGAAGTGCTGTGGGAAGTGAACCCTCGGCTCATCATCGTGCATGTTTCGGGGTTCGGGCAAACGGGCGATCCCAAAATGGTCAAGCGTGCCGCCTATGATCTCACGGTGGCAGCCTATTCCGGCTATATGGCGCAGAACGGTTTTCCGGATCAGCCGGTGAATCCCGGCCCCTATGCGGCCGACTACATCAACTCGCTGATGATCGCCTCCTCCTCGCTCGCGGCTTTGCATAAGGTGCAGCAGACGGGCACCGGGGAATCCATCGACATCGCGATGTATGAGACGTTGCTCGCCATCGGGCAGTACTACCTCGTCGATTACCTGAACGCCGGCATCATCTGGCCGCGCCCGGGTGCGCGTAACCAAAATCTCTGCGGTATCGGCGAGTTCGCCTGCAAGGATGGCTACTTGGGCGTTTGCCTGTATGGGACAGACCAGAATAAATACTTCCTTGAGGCAATCGGGCTTGGGCACCTGTGGGGCACCGAGGAGATCCCCGAGGGTTCGTCGGCGCTCTGGCTTGCCAATCCCTATGCGGAAGAGATCCAAACCGCCTTTGAGAGCTATTGCAAGGAGCGCTCGAAATACGAAATCGAGCAGGATTTCGCCGAGCATCGCATTGCCGCTCAGGTGGTGATGGAATTTCCCGACCTCGTGGAGGAGGAGCATCTGAAAATCCGCGGAGTCTGGCGCGATTGGGAAACCGCCGATGGCGATACCTTCCATGGGCTGGACGTCTTCCCCAAGTTCACCAACTATCCCGGGCAGATTTGGCGCCCGATGCCCGCTCTCGGCGGGGATACGGCGGATGTGTTGGCGAAGTTGGGCTACAGCGAAGGCGACATCGCCTCGCTTGAGGAGAAAGGCGTGATCAAAACCGCCGAATAGGCCGACGCGAATAAGTGGAAGCGGGAAGGGCCGAGTCCCTGGGGCAAAGCAAGGAGCCGAGCCCGTGGGGCAGAGGCAAGAGAGCCGAGTCCGTGGGGCAGAAACGGGGAAGGAGCTGGGGTTTTGGCAGACATCGTCGGGAACGAGACGCTGAGAAGCCTCTGGGAAGCTTTGGGGAGCCAATGCGCTTCGAGGGAATTCCTCATCGCGGTCTCTCAAACGCATCCGCCTCGGCATTTCACCTATGGCAACTTTTTCGACGAGATCAAGCGCTGCGCGAACGCGTTTCTCGCCTTGGGCGTGAGGCCTCAGGACATGGTGGCGGTGCAGCTGAGGACGAGTCCCGAGTTCCTCATCGTGCTTTTTGGGCTGACCGTGATAGGCGCGGTCGCGGTCCCTTTGAACGATCAGTACGTGGCAAAGGAGATTCACCGTATCCTTGAGCGCACCAACGCGGTGGGCGTGGTCATCGAACCGCGCCATCGCGAGCGCTATCGTGCGGTGCTGGCCGAGCCTCTGCCGAGCCTGCGGTTTCTCGCTTTCGAGCGCACATCCTTCGCTAGAGGTGAGGGCGGCGGGGCAGAGGGATTCAGCGCCGCATGCCACGTGGTGGATTTCGAAGGGCGGCGCAAGGCAGCACCGCTCGGGCTTTCCGCACTTGCGCCGCTTGGCTCGGATGATACGGCGGAGGTGCTTTTCACCTCGGGCACGACCTCCGAACCAAAAGGCGTGGTCGTCACCCATGCGAACCTCCTGTACAGCGGAATCTACGGCGATTGGGAAATGGCGCTCGGCTCCGGCGACCGCATGCTCACCACCATGCCGGCCTGCCATTCCAATTTCCAAATGGCGGCGCTCATGCCCGTTTTAACGGTGGGCGCAAGCCTTGTTCTGGTGGAAAAGTTCAGCGCCAGCCGCTACTGGTCGCAGATCCGCGAGTATCGCGCAACGTATTCCCAGGCAATGTCGATGATGGTGCGCACGCTTCTGCTGCAGCCGGAGGATGAGGGGGAACGTGCGCATTGCCTGCGCGGCCTGTTGTATTATCTTCCGCTTACGGCTGAGGAGAAAGACGCCTTCGAAGCGCGCTTCAACGTACGCCTCATGAACACCTACGGCTCCACGGAGAGCGTGGGCTGGGTTCTCACCGACCCGCCTGTGGGCATGAGGCGCTGGCCGTCGGTTGGTCGCGTGGGCCTGGGTTATCAGGTGAGGATCGCCCGAGAGGATGGCGCTGCGCAGAAAATCGGAAAAACCGGGGAAATCCAAGTTCTCGGCGTGCCGGGGCGCAGCGTTTTCCGCGAATACTTCAACGATCCTGCAAGCACGCGGGCCGCCTTCACCGAGGACGGTTGGCTTCGCACGGCCGATGAGGGCTATCAGGATGCAGACGGCTGGTTCTATTTCGTGGATCGCAAGGCCCATCTGATCAAGCGTGCCGGCGAGAACATCTCGGCAACGGAACTTGAGAAGATCCTCGCGGGTCATCCGGCGATCGCCGAGGCGGCGGTTGTCGGCGTGCCCGATCCCATTCGCGATGAGGCGGTAAAAGCATTCATCCGCCTTAAACGCGCAGGAGAGCTTTCCGCGGAGGATGTGCTGGATTACTGCCGAGGAAAGATGGCGGCCTTCAAGATGCCCTCCTCTGTTGTCTTCGTGGACGATTTCCCGCGCACTCACTCCGGAAAAATTCGAAAGAACCTTCTGAAATGACAAACTCAAGGGAAGGGTGCAAGCCAGATGAAAACCATCGACGATGTGAAAATGACGCCGTTTCTCCGTAAGATCACGGTGTTCTCGGCTGGTGGATCGTTTCTCGACGGCTATGTGCTGGCGCTTATCGGCGTCGCCCTCACGCAGATCACCCCGCTTTTCAATCTGACGAGCGAATGGAGCGCGGCCATCGGCGCCTCGGTCATGGTAGGGATCCTCGTGGGAACGATCGTCGGCGGATACCTCACCGATATGATCGGCCGACGCAAGATGTTCATCATCGATGTCGTCGCCATCGGCGTCTTCTCGCTTCTCTCAGTATTCGCCGCGGATGCTTTTCAGCTTATCGTGGCGCGGTTTGCCATCGGCGTGTTCGTTGGGGCCGACTATCCGATCGCCACATCGCTGGTCACCGAATTCACACCCAAGCAGCAACGTTGCGTTTCGATGGGCGTCGTCTCGGGTGCATGGTATCTGGGTGCGACGGTGGCCTCGGTGGCGGGGTATGCGCTCTCTGGTGTGGAGAACGGCTGGCAATGGATGCTTGGCTCTGCCATCATCCCGTGCGCCATTTTGCTGATTGGGCGACACGATATTCCCGAATCGCCCATCTGGCTCGAAAACAAAGGCAGGTCAGCCGAGGCCCGTGCCATTGTCGATCTCGTGTTTGGGCGCGATGTGGAAATAGAGCGCGAGGAATCGAATAAAACCTCGCTTCTCGAGGTATTTCGCGGAGGTTATGGGAAACGCACCATCTATGTGGGCATTCTCATTCTCTGCCAAGTGGTTCCCATGTATGCCATCTATACCTTCGGCCCCCAGATAATGAACGCCTTCGGCTTGGGCGAAGGCGCCGAGTCGATCCTTGGCGAAAACGCCATCTCGCTCTTTTTCCTGATCGGCACCATTCCCGCCATGTTCTGGCTGAACTCGATGGGCCGGCGTCCGCTGCTCGTTCTTTCGCTCGGCTTTATGGCGATCGGCTTGGTGATCCTCGGCGTGTGGCCGTCCGCACCGGTGCTCGTCATCATCATCTCGTTCGGCCTCTATGCGTTTTTCAGCGGCGGCCCGGGCATTCTGCAATGGCTGTATCCGAACGAGCTTTTCCCGACGCGCATTCGCGCGACGGCGGTGGGCGTGGCCATTGGCTTCTCACGCATTGGCACGATCGTATCCACCTACGCCACGCCGATCTTCCTCGAGGCATATGGCATTGGCGCCACGATGATGGTAGCGGCATTGCTTGTGCTCTTCGCCTTTGCCCTTTCCCTTTTCATGGCGCCCGAGACGAAGGGGAAAAGCCTTACCGAGGCAAGCTCGGTGTAGCTAGCGGCCCTTCCATTGAGGAGCTCGCTTCTCGGTGAAGGCAAGCGGGCCCTCGATGCCGTCCTCGCTTCTCTCGATGTAACGATATGCTGCGTCGCAGTAGCGCATCGCGTCTTGCTCCGACATCTGCGGTGCCGCAGAGAAGATCTCTTTGGAAAGCTTCAGGGAAAGCGGCGCGTTTTTCGCGATCATGGCCGCCAGCTCAAGCGTTGTTTCCATAAGCGCGGCGGCGGGAACGACGTAGTTGACAAAGCCGATCTTCAGAGCCTCTTGGGCACTCACGAGCTTGCCGGTTAGCACCATCTCGAGGGCCTTTTTGCGGGGAAGATCGCGCGCCATACGCACAAGGCCGCCCGTTGAGGCGATGAGTCCGACCTTCACTTCGGTGAGGCCGAAACGCGCGTGTTCGGCTGCAACGACGATGTCGCAGGAAAGGGCGATCTCCATACCGCCGCCCGCTGCCGTGCCGTTCACCGCGGCAATCACCGGTTTCGGGCACAGGCGGTTGGTGATGCCTCCGAAACCATGGTCGGTCACGGTTTGGCATTCGCCGCCGGATGAAAGCTCGGAAAGATCCTCGCCGGCGCAGAAGGCCTTCTCGCCGGTGCCTGTGATGACGATCACACGGACGGCTGCGTCTTTCTCGGCGCGGTTGATGATCTGCTCCATGGCCATCGAGGTAATGCCGTTCAAGGCATTGCGGACCTCGGGACGATTGATGCGGATGATCAGAACGCCGTCGTCGCAAAGCTCGGTTGCCACTTCAGGGGTTGCAAAATAATCTGCCATCTTGTCTCCTTCTTCGGAATGGGAAATGGATTGCGCCAGCGATGAGTCCCTCACAGCGATGAGTCCCTCACGGCGATGAATCCCTCACGGCGATGGGTTCCTCGAAAAGCTCTGGCGTAGCCCACAAAACATGCTATCGGCAAAGGCGGCACATGCCATCGCAAGGGGATAACGAAAAATCCCCGACCCGTCTGCAGAAAAGGATGAGAAATTGCACGCTGTGCTGAGAAGAGTCACTAATTGTTAAGGAGATTGCACGCGGCAGGCTATAATGAAGCTATGAAGCGGTTGGCGATAATAGGCGGTGGAGGTGCGGGGCTTGCGGCGGCGGTTGCCGCCGGCTTGGCGTCGCGCGCTTGCGCCAAAGAGATCTCAATCACCCTTTATGAGGCCGACGAGAAGGTGGGGCGCTCCATCTTGCGCAGCGGCAATGGGC
>CANQTB010000020.1 GCA_947626665.1 uncultured Eggerthellaceae bacterium | reverse complement strand
CAGCGACATTTGCGAGCGGGGTCTTCTGGTCGATGTCCCCTTCGGTCGTCATATCGACGATCTCCAGCTGCAGCGCGGGAAACATCGATGCGAGCTTTTCGCAGACAAGCTTGGTTTGTTCGAGCGCCAAGGCGCTTTTGCGGGTGCCGATTTTCACCGTTGTCATGAGGCCTCGCATGCCAGACGTACCTCGGGCTTATCGCCGAGGGTTCCTTCAAGGCCAAAAAGCTCTTGAAGCGCCAACACGTAATCCTTCGTGCGCTTCGATCCCGCCTGGGTCTTCAGAGCTTCGATGGGGCTTCGAACAAACTGATCGGTGATCGTTGTCGCAAGAATGTCGACCGTGTGCCGTTGTGATGGCGTGAGCTCGGAAAGCTTATCGAGGGCAACTTCAAGGCGCTCTTGCTTGATTGTGTCGGCATAGGAGCGAAGCGCCGTGATAACGGGAACAAGCTCAAGAGAATCCACCCAATGGCGGAAATCTGCCACCTCCTCCTCAACGATTTGGCGCACCTCGTTTACCGCACGCGCCCGCTCGATCTGGTGTCGATCGATGATTTCGCGCAACTCATTGATATTGTGAAGCGATACGCCCTCAAGGTTCGCCACGCCCTCTTCAACATCGCGCGGCAATGCCATATCGATGAAAAGCAGCGGACGCCCCATGCGGCTTTCCATAACGGAGGAAACAAGGTCTTTCGTGACTATCGGCATCTTTGACGAGGTCGCGGAGAAAACAACGTCGGTCCTTTCGAGGCAGCCCCTCAAATGATCAAACGGATAGGCCTCGAAACCATAGTCCTGCGCAAGCAGCTTCGCCTTTTCCAGCGAACGATTAGCCACCATGACCACCGAAAAATTATGATCATTCAGGTAGCGCGCGGTCAATTCGCTCATCTCGCCCGCACCGAGTATCAGCGCACGCTTATCGCTTACATCGCCGAACTCTTTTACCGCAAGCTCCACGGCGATACGACCGATCGAAACGGAGTAACGGCCCAATGATGTTTGGGAACGAGCCTTCTTTCCCACATGCAGCGCACGCTGGAACAAAACGTTCATCAGCTTGTCGGTCGTCTCGGCCTCGCATGCCGCCTTATAGGCACGAGAAACCTGACCGAGGATCTCGGCCTCGCCAACAATGAGGGAATCGAGTCCGGTCACCACTTCGAAAAGATGGCGCACGGCCATATCATCGCGATATGCATAGGAATATCCCAGATAATCCCGGGCCTGATCAGGAGAAAGACCGGCAACGAGCCGCTCTTTGAGCGCCTCGATCGCCGCATCGGCATCATCGGCCGTCGCATATACTTCCAAACGATTGCAGGTGCTAAGAACGACAATCCCACGGGTCGGGGTCATCGACATAAGCGTAAGGGCTACTTCGCCATTGGCGGAATGGTGCACGCTGAGCTTTTCCAAAAGCTCGATTGGCGCCTTTTTGATATTGAAACCTACGACAATGCTATGGTGCATGAAAGTCCCATCTCCAAATCCCCCTGCCGACATGTCTCTCAGCTATCGCAAAGCCCTCCCCTGTTTGCGATAGAGTGCCGGCTTTTCTTCGCCTTTGCCTACGCTTTCGTTCTTCGATGCCCCTTTCTAGTCTTGCAGGAATTCCAGATACGGCTTTTCCATGCTCGCCAAGCCGTTGACCATCAGCTCGACAAGCCCGCCGTATTGGACGTTATACGTGGATGTCGCCGAATAGAACTTCAGGATATCGCGAATCGTTCCCTTGCAGTTCGAGCAGGGAGCGCAAACGTATTTCACCACATCGGGATTCGTGAAGTCCTCGCCAAATGCATTGATGATCTGCTCGAACTTCTTTCGGGCGGTCACCTTGTTGCGATAGTCAGAGAAGTTATAGGAGTTCATGAGGGCGATGCCGCTTCCACCGCCGCAGCAGAAGTTATGGACGCCATGGGGCGTCATCTCGCGGAACTGCGGTGCGCAGGCCTTCAGGATCTCGCGCTCGGGCATCACGATTCCCATTTGACGCACGATATTGCATGGATCATGGAAGGTCACGGGGAAATTATTCTTCGAAGGATCGAATTTCAGCTTGCCTTGGCGCACGAATTCGGCCATCACGGGAATGAAGCTTTCCACGGGCACCCGGTCCTCGGCCGTGGTCATGCGGTCTGCCGCGATAGCGATGGCCTTATGCGCATGCCCGCATTCGCCAACGACGATGCGACGCACGCCCAGCTCTTTTGCTACCTTGAACTGCCCGAGGGCAACCTTGCGTGCCTGAACATCGTCATACCAGATGCCGTAATTCACGCTGTCGTAGCCCATCATATCCGAACTCAGCGTCCAATCGACGCCCGCCTCGTCAAGCAGAATGGCGAAGGCCGCTGGGTTATCGGGCCATGCGATAAACTCGCCCGCATTGTGCATGACGAGCATATCCGCGCCCTTCTTGTCGACGGGGAACTTGATCTTGCGCCCCGTGCGCTCATAGATATCCTCTTCGATGAATTCGAGGTTATCCAGGAAGGCCGCTTTGGTGAGGCCGGTCGTCGAACCGACTTTGAGCTGAAGCATCGTTCCTTTGTCGTGAACCGGCGTCGGCGCCACGCCAAGCTCTTGGCTGAAGAGCTTGCGGATCTCCTTCGCGACAAGCCCGTTATCAAGGCCGAGCGGGCACGCTTGTGCGCAGCGACGGCAGAGGTTGCAGCGATAGGCCAGCTCGCCGAGGCGCGCGATGCTTTCCCACGTCACATCCACATCAGCGCCAACGAGACCGCCCAAATAGCGTCCGGATGGCGTGAAATATTTCTTGTACATGCGGCGCAGCACGTCGGTACGATAGCTTGGGCGCAGAAGCTCATCGCCGTTCGAACTCAGATAGATATGGCACGAATCCGAGCAGGTGTTGCACTTCGCGCAGAAATCCGTCGTCAGCATAAGGGGCTGAACGGTATTGGCGTTTACCTCGGAGAAGAGCTTCTCCAAACCAACGAGGAACCGCTCGACAAATTCCTTCTTTGCCTCTTCATTTTCGGGGCGCTCAAGCGTATCGAGCGCCACAAAGCCATCGAGCGAAGCACAGTAGCGCTGCGCCCACTCAGGCTTCTTTGCCTTGTAATCAGGTTCCAGCCCATTGCTTGCATAGGGCTCGGGCAATGTCGAAAGATCATCCGGCGGCGAGAGCACCTCCACATCTTTCGCGATATCTTTTGCTTTCCAATGCTTTTGTGCAGCTGACATATCTACCGTCCTCCGAACTTCGAAGCGACTAAGCCTGGGTGTGAGGTGCTGCCCAGTGGTCTTTTGGTTGACGTTTTCCCATTTCGATGACGTTTTGCTCTACTTTGCTTCCCGCCGTATTCGGGTCGTTGTCCCACATACCGTGGAACGCGAAGAACTTCCCTACGTAATGGCCCATGCGGCTCATCGGGATGTAGATCAGCAAAATTCCAAGCATGATCAGGTGCGCGATCACGATGGGAGGCACATTGACGAGGCTCAAGGTGAACACTTCATGGGCGATGACGATCGGATCCGCGAACCAGAGCCACGAAATGATGCCTGTCACGAGCACGGCAAGAAGGAAGAAAAGGTTGAAGTACTCGATCGGCGTCATGTTGATGCGTGCGCTCTTGCTGAAGATACGGCGCAGGAGCAAACCGCAGCAGCCGATCGTCGCAATGATAAAGCCGATATAGCCGACGATGCCGATGATCACGGCAAACCATTCGGGGCAAGGATAGATTAGCCCGCCGATGAGCAGCAATACCGACCATCCGAAGAGGAAATACAGCCCGAAATGGAACAAGAACGAGAAATACCAAAGCCCACGCTGATGGATGAATAACTTGCGGATGAAGAACATCTCTTGGCCGATATCAAGCAGCTCCGTGACCGCCGAGGTCGAACGCCCTTTTTCCCACCATTCGTTTTCCTCATAGTAGGATCCGCCATATTCGTTCTTCTTCGAGCCTTCCTTCGGCACCGGATAAAGATCGAAGCGCGCATGTTTCGACCAACGAGAATAGTCGACGAACTTTTTCGCACTTAAAAGAAGAAAAGCGGCCAGAGCAATAATAACGAAAATAGCAAGAGGCAATGCGGCTTCCATAGATAACCTTCCTGTTCCGTGTTTCAGGCTAAGGTATTAGTGCAGGAACCTTCTCTTCGTAAGAATTTAACGAGGTTAAAAGGCTTTGTAAAATAGGAAATTCGCATGTCACTATTTCGAATTTTTATTATACGTTTTCAGAGCCATCACATAGAATCATTTCAGCTATTTGCCACATCAGCAAGGTAATGGACAATTCGTGCAGAAGCATTCGGGGGGAGCAGAGACGCTTTGTCGTCTAGTAAGCTATTGCACGAAAACGATTAAAAATGCCGGGAAGAGCGAAAACGTAGAGAAAAGAGTGCGACTCTATGAGTTCTTTTGAGCAATTGATTGTTTTCAAAGAAGTTGCCGATACCGGAAACATCACTCGCGCCTCGCGTCATCTGCACGTGAGCCAGCCGAGCGTGAGCATCCAAATACAAAACCTTGAAAAAGAATATGGGGTTCCGCTTCTCGAGAGAACAAACAAGGGCGTCGTCTTAACCGAGTACGGCAAATTCTTCTATGGAAAGATCAGCAACGTCATCCAGACGCTCAACGAGACGAAGGAGACGCTGCGTATCCTTTCGAACCAAGTGCACAACGATCTTCATGTGGGGATGACGTTGACGATCGGCAACTACCTCTTGGCACCGATCATGAACCTCGCCGCTCTTGGCGATCGTCCGGAACCGAAGCTCAATGTGCTCATAGCAAACACGCAGGCCATCGCCGAGGCGATTCAGGATCGCAAGATCCACATCGGCCTCATCGAAGGTCCGGTGCAATCGGGTGAGGATTTCATCATCGAGCCGTTTTGGCACGATGAGCTGGTCATTGCGGTGTCTCCCAACCATCCATGGAAAGATCGCAGCAAGGTGAGCTTCGAAGAGCTGAAAAGCGAAGCGCTTATCTTGCGCGAGATCGGCTCGGGCACGCGCGAGACCATGAACGTCGCCCTGCTTGAGCGCGGTTTCGACCCCGACGAACTCAACGTTACGGCGGAATTCAGCAGCATTCAAGCCATCAAGGAGGCCGTGAGCAACGACCATGGTATAACGGTCATATCTATCTTGGCCGTTCAAGATGATGTGATGCAGAATCGCTTCCATATCCTGCGCTTCGAAGAAGGCCCCATCATTCGCCCGCTCGAGATCATTCGCGGGAAGAACGTGACGCTTTCCGACGAAGAGCAATGGTTCTTGACGTTGCTGCGCTCCCACGAGCTTCTTGATAGCGTCATTCCCGACCCCTTCAACGAGCGTCATCATAAAAAATCGTGATAGCAACGTCTTTTCGGTAGCGGCGTTTTATAAAGGATGAATACGATGAATTCTTCCCTCGAAATGGCGGTTTTTCTCGGCACGCGCCCTGCGATTACCCACGATCGCTCGGAAGCGGATTTCAGGCGGGCCTGCGAGCTGATGCCGGGAGGCGTGAACTCCCCCGTTCGTGCGATGGGAAGCGTCGGCACCCATCCCGTGTTCTACGATCACGCCAAAGGGAGCCGCGTGTTCGATGTGGACGGCAACGAATACCTTGATTTCATCGGTTCATGGGGTCCGATGATTTTAGGGCACGGGGACGAACGCGTTCTCTCCGCGATACGCGGGGCGATGGACAAGGGCCTTTCGTTCGGCGCACCTTGCGAAGCTGAGATCGAGCTGGCCAAGCGCATCGTGGAAATGGTGCCACATGTTGAAATGGTACGCATGGTTTCGTCGGGCACCGAGGCCACCATGTCGGCCATTCGATTGGCCCGCGGCTACACCGGACGCGACAAGCTCATCAAGTTCGAGGGAAACTACCACGGCCATAGCGACTCGCTTCTCGTGAGCGCCGGAAGCGGCGTAGCGACGTTTTCGATTCCGGGAACGCCGGGAGTCACTGCAAAAACCGCGAGCGACACACTCGTCTCCCGCTACAACGATCCTGAGGCACTTGCTGCGCTTTTCCGGGCAAATGAAGGCGAGATCGCCTGCCTGATCATCGAACCGATCGCCGGAAACATGGGCGTCGTGCCACCTGAGCCGGACTTTTTGGAAGCCGTGCGGCAGCTCTGCACCGAAAATGGCGCGCTTCTCATCTTCGACGAGGTGATCACGGGATTTCGCTGTGCGGCAGGCGGCGCGCAGGAGCTTTTCGGTATCGAGGCGGATCTTGTCACCATGGGAAAGATCATCGGAGGAGGCCTTCCCGTGGGCTGCATCGCAGGAAAACGCGAGGTCATGGAGCATTTCTCTCCCACCGGTCCGGTTTATCAGGCGGGCACGTTGTCGGGAAATCCCCTCGCCATGACGGCCGGCTGCGCTCAACTCGATGCTATTCGCGAAGACGACATCTATCCTGCGCTCGAGGCAAAGGGCGCGCTTCTCCATGAAGTTTTACAAGAGGCGATCGATGCCGTCGAAGCTCCCTGCACGGTCAATCAGATCGGCTCGGTTGCCACACTCTTCTTCTCGGCTACACCGGTGAGAAATTGGGACGACGCGAAGCTCTGCGACACCGAGGCCTTCGCTCGTTATTTCCGCTGCATGTTGGATGAGGGCTTTCTCATCGCACCGAGCCAATTCGAGGCCCTTTTCCTCTCCGCCGCGCATACCGAACAGGAGATTCGTGATTTCGGCGCGGCCGCCGAGCGCGCCCTTGCAAAAGCGTTCTCATAAATCAAGCGGTCTGCATTCACGACAAGAGAGTAGAATGTGACTGGGTTTTCCTTACTGGGAAGGAGTGTGCCATGACTGCATCGAAGGTTTATTTCATCAAGGAAATCACACCGGAAAACGTTGTCCGTCTTTATCATGAGCTGGGGCGCGATCTCCCCAAGCCCGTCGCCGTCAAGGTGCACTCGGGCGAGCGCGGCAATCAAAACTACCTCCGTCCGCCATTTTTCAAGCCCATCGTCGAAGAGGTGGACGGCACGATCGTGGAATGCAACACGGCCTACGACGGCGCACGCGATACCACTGAAAAGCATGAGGAGCTTTTGAAAGAACACGAGTGGACCGATTATTTCAACGTCGACATCATGGATTCCGAGGGCGATCTCACCTTCCCCATCGCTGACGGCAAGGTGCTTAAGGAAAACTACGTGGGCGCGCATATTGCGAATTATCCCTCCATGCTTGTGCTCTCGCACTTCAAAGGGCATCCGATGGGCGGTTACGGTGGAGCCTTGAAGCAGCTCTCGATCGGCTGCGCTTCGAACAAGGGCAAGACGAACATCCACACCGCCGGCGTAACGACCGATCAGAGCGAATTCTGGGACAAGGTCGCGCAACAAGATGATTTTCTCACCGGTATGGCCGAAGCCGCCAAGACGGTCATCGATCACTTTGGCGACAACTTGGCCTATATCAACGTTGCCTGCAACCTTTCGGTGGACTGCGACTGCTGCAACGTGGCGGAAGACCCCTGCATGGCCGACATCGGCATGTTCGCAAGCCTTGATCCGGTGGCGATCGACCAGGCGTGCATCGATGCCGTGGAAGCTGCCGTGGACGATCCCGGGCGCGAGCACTTCCTCGAGCGCGTGGAATCACGCCATGGCACGCTGACGATCGATGAGGCCGAACGCCTTGGCTGCGGCTCAAAGGAATACGAACTCGTTGTTTTATAGCCAAATTCTTATAGATAAGTGCCTAGTTTTTTCGCATAGGTTGACGAAGGTTTTGTCCCACGGGTTCGCCAGTAAGTAAGCGAGGATGTCTCTCGTACCGTAGATTTTCCCGTTGCCCGGCTGAGTGTGCTCTGCACACGAAGGTAAGGGCGAAAGGGGAAAGATCAGGTACGAGAGGCGTCCGCAGCGTCAGCTCGTTCCGCCGTTCGGCAGAACGGCGGAACTAAACGGCAAACAAGCCGAATTGCTGCCCGACGAACGTGATGAGGATGAGGACGATAAGGACGGGTGCAATATATTTGATCATGACCGTCCACGCTTTCCTCAGCTTAAAGGGGCTGGAGATGGCGATCTCATCGATGAGCGTCTGCGGCTTGATGACATAGCCCACGAACAGGCAGGTCATGAGCGCGGCAAGCGGCATCATCACGTAGTTCGAGATGAAGTCAGCAAGATCGAGGAGCGACGATCCTTCGCCCAAGGGCTCGATGAATGAGAGGGCGTTGTATCCCATATTGATGAACATACCGACAACAGCGAGAAATATGAACACCGCCACGCACGAGCGCTTCCGGTTCCAATGAGTCCCGTCCATCACGATGGAGACGAGCGTTTCAGTAAGCGAGATCGCACTCGTCAGCGCCGCGAATAGCACGAGGAGGAAGAAGGCGAACCCGATGGGCGCCGCCGCACCGCCCATGTCGTCGAAGACCTGGGGAAGCGTGATGAACATGAGCGAGGGGCCAGAGTTCGATGCGACGGCCTCGCCCGACCCCAGCGTCACGAAAGCAGCAGGGACGATCACCATGCCGGCGATGAACGAGACGCCGAAGTCAAACGTGCCGATTTGCGCAACACTTTTCGTCAAAGAGCTTTTCTTATCAAGGTAGGATCCGTACGTGACCATGATCCCCATCGCAATCGAGAGGCTGAAGAACATCTGCCCCAAGGCGCCGATGAAAAGCTCGGGCGAAACCGCCGAAAAGTCAGGGACCAGGTAGTAGGCGACGCCGTCAAGCGCACCAGGCATTGTCATCGTGAAGATGGCTATGGCAACCGCCATAATGATAAGCGCCGGCATCATGACGATATTCACCTTCTCGATGCCGCCCTCAACGCCGAGGCTCACGATGATGAACACAAGCGCCATGAAGATGAGCATCCAAAGGAAGCTCTCTTCTTGGGAGGTGATGAAATTCGAGAAAAACGCACCTCCGTCGGCAAGCGCATCAGGGCCTTCCACCACGTAACCCGCCATGTATTTCGTGACCCAGCCACCGATCACGCAATAATACGGCGTGATGATGAAGGGAATCAGCGAGCAGAAAAATCCGATGAACCCGTATTTCTTTCCAAAGGAACGGAACGCACCGATCGTCGATTGCTGCGTCTTGCGCCCGAGGGCGGTCTCGAGCAGAACGAGCGAGATGCCGAAGGTAAACACAAGGATGAGATACGTGATAAGAAAGGTTCCGCCGCCATATTTCGCGGCAAGATAGGGGAACCGCCAGAGATTCCCCAGGCCGACTGCCGATGCGGCGCCGGCGAGAACAAAGGCCCACCTGCCCGACCATGCGGCACGACTCGTTGCCTTCTCCTTGCCCTCGACATTCGATTCCATCGCGCTTCTCCTTTAAGATCGTGAAGGCACCGCGTGCCCATTCGGTCATTTGAAACGCGAAATGGTGCTCGAAGGCGTTTCGGTGAGGCAATGATAACCGATCACGCATCAGCTCAATGCCGCAAAACGCCGATGACGTTTCAAAAAGCCGCTATCCGGTCTCTGCTTCATATTCGCCAGGCTCTATCGAAACATTCAGCTCATAGAACTCAACATTGAGAAAACCATCGAATTTGCGCCCGACCTCGTGAAGGGTGCCACAATGTTTGAACCCGAAGCGTTCATGCAGCGCCACGCTTGCCTCGTTTCCCGCCGTGATCACCGAAACAACCGCGTGCGTGCGCTCATCCTCACGCGCCATCCGAAGGATTTCGCCCATAAGCGCCGTCGCAACTCCTTCACGACGCGCATCAGCGCTCACATACACTGAAAGCTCAACGGTTCCTTGGTAGGCCTTCTTCTCGCGAAAGGAAGAAAGCGTTGCATAGCCCACCACGTCGCCTTCGCGCTCGGCAACAAGGAGCGGATGGTTCTCCCGATTGTGTACGCGAAACCATGCCACCCATTCGTCCAAGGTCTTCGGCTGAATGTCAAACGTCGAGGTGCCATGCAAGACCTCATCGTTATAGATATCGAGAAGCGCGGGCACGTCTTCAATAAGCGCTCGGCGTATCGCAATTTTGCTTGAATCCATTTGCCCTCTCTTCTGCTATGCTCTTACGTTGGAACAAGGCGGAAATTTCAATAAGCACAATAAACACGAGAAAGCATAACTGAAGATGGCGGAACGGAAACAGATCAAGGGAATTCTTTTCGATAACGACGGAACGCTGGTGGACACGGAGAACCTTATCCTCTCGTCGTTTCGCCACACCTTGCAAACGGCGTTTGGCGAGGTTCCGCCTGACGAGGTGCTCTTGAAGAAGGTGGGGCAGCCCCTCTCGGTGCAGATGGCGGATTTTGCCACCGATGATGTGCCTGCCGAAGAGCTTTGCCGCATCTACCGCGAGCACAACCACCGCATCCATGACGGGATGATACGCCTCTTCCCCGGCGTCTACGAAATGCTCGATGTATTGAAAAGTCGCGGCTATAAGATGGGCGTCGTCACCTCGAAAACACGCGAGCTCGCAAGCCATGGCCTCAATGTGCTCGGCGTTCTCCCCTTCTTCGAATTCGTGGTGGGAGGCTACGATCTTCCCAAGCACAAGCCCGATCCCGAGCCCGTCATCTACGGCGCCGAGCTTCTTGGATTAGCGCCAGAAGAGTGCGCTTACGTGGGAGACAGCCCCTTCGACATGCAAGCGGGAAACGGCGCCGGCTGCCTCACCATCGCCGCGCTCTGGGGCATGTTTCCCGCCTCCACCCTTCGGAGCGAACATCCCGACTGCGAATGCGCGGCACCCTTGAATCTTCTCGACATCTTTCGTGCTCAGTAGCTGAAGGACGTGCTGTGTTCGTCGCAACTTAAGGAGCTTTCATGAACAACGACCCGCAGGCGATCGAAGTGCGCGGAGCCCGCGTGCATAATTTGAAGAACATCGATGTGGACATCCCCCTGCATCGGATCGTCGGCATCGCCGGCGTATCGGGATCGGGCAAGTCCTCGCTTGCCTTGGGCGTGCTGTATGCGGAAGGGTCCCGCCGCTACTTGGAGTCGCTTTCCACCTACACGAGGCGCCGCATGACGCAGGCGGCTGCGGCCCTCGTTGATGACATCCGCTACATTCCCGCATCGCTCGCCCTCCATCAAAGGCCAGGGGTGCCGGGAATCCGCTCGACTTTCGGCACCTCGACCGAGCTGCTCAACAGCCTGCGCCTCATGTTCTCCCGCGTCGCAAACCATAGATGCCCGAACGGCCATTACCTTAAGCCCACCTTGAACGTTGCCGCCGAGCAGCCGATCTTCTGCCCCGTCTGCGGTGCGCACGTGCACGCTCCCGGCGCCGAGGAACTCGCCTTCAACAGCCAAGGCGCTTGCCCGCGCTGCGACGGCACAGGGATTATTCGCACCGTGGACGAATCCACCCTCGTGCCCGACGAGTCGCTTTCCATCGACGAGGGCGCGGTGGCACCGTGGCAGACCCTCATGTGGTCGCTCATGAAGGACATCGCCCGCGAGATGGGCGTCCGCACCGATGTGCCGTTTCGCGACCTTACACCAAAAGAGCGGGATATCGTGTTCCACGGGCCCGCCGTGAAGAAGAACATCATCTATCAGAACAAGACGAGCGGCGCGGCAGGCGACATGGATTTCACGTACTTCAACGCCACCTACACCGTGGAAAACGCCTTATCGAAAGTCAAAGACGAAAAGGGCATGAAGCGCGTTGAGAAGTTCCTGCGCCAAGAGATCTGCCCCGAGTGCGGCGGAACGCGGCTCAGCGAAGAGGCTCGAGCGCCACGCGTGCGGGGCATCTCGCTCGCCGACGTGTGCCAGATGACGCTCGCCGAACTCATCGGGTGGGTAGCCGGCGTGCCGGACTCGCTTCCCGCGGAGATGCGCCCGCTTGCGCAGAGCATCTGCGATTCCTTCCAAAACACCGCGCAGCGCCTTGTCGACCTGGGGCTTTCCTATCTCGCCCTCGACCGCGCCTCCTCCACCCTCTCCACCGGAGAGCGCCAGCGCACCCAGCTCGCCCGAGCGGTGCGCAACCGCACGACGGGCGTGCTCTATGTGCTTGACGAGCCCTCCATCGGCCTTCACCCCGCCAATTTGGAGGGACTGGCATGCGTCATGGACGACCTCGTGGCAGATGGAAATACCGTTGTTTTCGTGGACCACGACACGAACGTCCTCTCACACGCCGATTGGATCATCGAGCTTGGGCCTGAAGCAGGGGCGAAAGGCGGCAGAGTCATCGCCGAAGGCGCCGTGGAAGACCTTGCCGAAAACTCGCGCTCAACCATTGGGCCGTTTCTTTCGCCCGATGAATCGATGCTCGTGCGGAAACACACACCGGAAGACCAGCTCTTCAGTCTGGGAGAGATCAAGCTCTCGACCGATGCGATCCACACCGTGAAGCCCATGGAGGTCTCGATACCCAAAGGAAGGCTTACCGTTGTCACCGGCGTTTCGGGCTCAGGCAAGACGACGCTTATCCTCGAGAGCCTCATTCCCGCCTTGGAGGCGGCGCTGAAAGGCGAGCAGCTGCCCGAGCATGTGAAAGAGGTTCAGGCGGAGGGGATATCGCAGGTGAAGCTCATCGATGCCACGCCGATCGGCATCAACATCCGCTCGACGGTAGCGACCTACGCAAACGTTCATGACGAGCTGAGAAAGGTGTACGCCAAGCTTCCCGCTTCGAGGGCGGCCGGCTATAAGGCGGGCGATTTCTCCTACAACACCGGCTCGCTCCGCTGCCCCGTCTGCGATGGCACCGGAAGCATCAGCCTCGACGTGCAGTTCCTCCCTGATGTTGACATCCCCTGCCCCGAGTGCCACGGCTCGCGCTACAGCCATGCAGCCTTCGACATCCGAAGGGAGAAGAAAGACGCGACACATCGAAAAGAGAGCACGGGAGACGACACGACGAACAGCCAAGGTCTTTCCTTGCCCGACCTCATGGCCATGAGCATCGATGAGGCCTTGGCGGCCTGCAGCGATTTGAAGACGGTGTGCACGCGCCTACAGGTGCTTCACGACGTTGGGTTGGGCTACCTCACGCTCGGCGAGCAGACGCCTGGCCTTTCCGGCGGCGAGGCGCAGCGCCTCAAGCTCGCGAGCGAGCTGGGGAAAGCGCAGGACAGCTCGCTCTTCGTGTTCGACGAGCCGACGATCGGACTTCATCCGCTCGACGTGAAATCGCTCATCGACGTCTTCCAGACGCTCATCGACAACGGTGCGACGGTCATCATCATCGAGCACGACCTCGACGTCATCCGCAATGCCGATTACGTGATCGACATGGGTCCGGGCGGAGGCGAATCGGGCGGCCGCATCGTCATCTCTGGAACACCGGAAACCGTCGCCGCTGCCCCCGAGAGCATCACCGGCCGCTATCTGTAGGGTACCTCCTCTACGGCGCTTATAGCAGCACGGGTTCCTTCCACGACTGCAATCGCTTTCGCAAAACAGCGCCGGGTGCATTCATATTGAAAGCGCCCGGCCCGTGACTAATATCGATTTCATCATCTACAAAGCTCTTGCAGAAGAACCCTTAACGAGCGCCGGCAAGCTCCTCTTCTACAACGGGATCCGCTTCCTCGGTCACATGGGGAAGCTTTTTGCCGAAGAACCATGCGCCAATGACTGCGAGGCTGATAACCACGATGGTGCAGATACAAAAGATAAAGACCGCTATGAACGATCCTGTGTACTCATACAGTGACGCAATGATAAATCCACCGACAGAGCCTGCAGCAAAACCGAAAATGGTAATGTAGGCAAAGATCTTCCCATAGTCTTTCGTTCCAAAGACGGAGGAAGCAACGCTGGCAATGCCAACGCCAAGTAAAACATAGAGCGTATCTCCTAGCCCGGCGCCAAGGTAAGCCAAGAGCTCGTTGCCGGCACTTACCATGAGAATGAGCATAGCGAGAATACCGACCACCATCCAAGCGACAAATGCCCGAATAGCACCGACTTTATCGATGGTCCATCCAACAAAGGGATTGAGCCCGATATCGAACATCAAGGCCACCGATATCATCAAGGCACCGACAGAAGGTGAAAAGCCAACGCTTTCAGCATACATAGGAAAATAGGCGTTGATCACTGACACAATCTGGGTCAGCGCCAGAGCCAAAGCCACAAGCACAAACGCGAAAGATCGAACAGCGCGCTTGGCGGGCACGCCGGATTCCATCACCACTTCGCCATTCGCCATCGCCTCATACCCGTAGGGCTTTAGCCCTTTGCGCTCAGGACTGTACGAAACCAAGAACAATGCAGCAGGAACAGCCATGACAAGCCCAACGATAGCAAAAATCAGTAGGCTCGTACGCCATCCCATCGCATTCATCAACTCAACGGTAATGGGGCTCATAATGGCCGACGCAACGCTCGCCAAAGCCCACGCTAAACCGATAGCGAACCCCGTCTTCTTTACGAACCAGTTCGTCAAGACAGTGGATATGAAGACGATGCTCGTGAAAGCCATGCCGAAGCCGATGAGAAACCCCCCTATCCACCATCCCATAACGCTCGGACAGTAGGAGAGAAATATAACAACGGCAGATTGAAGAGCGGCAAATGCCGCGATACCGATAGGCGGGATCTTCGGCAGCAAGTTACCCACGAAAGGCAAACCTGCAGCAATGCCGATATACACCAATGTTGAATACAACGAGATATCTGAATACTCAACTCCCAATTCTTCCGATGCCGGTACGAAGAAGTTCCCTATCACGACGGTATAGAACGTAACCGACCCAGCAATGAGTAGCCCGCATCCCAAAACCGTGAGCCAAGCTCGATGGATTCCCTTTTGACCTTCCATGACATTCCTTTCAAAACATGAACCGCACAAAGCCGTTCAAGAAACATAGCATGCGGCCGATACCGGATTGAGATGCAATGCAAAGCCTTGCATAGGTCACGAATCTGTCGACCGCATGCATAAAACGAGAGTTAAATTCCGATGGTTGCCGCCAAAACTGCTTTGATGGTGTGCTGGCGATTGCCGGCCTCGCGGAAAATCTCGCTCGCATGTTTCTCAAACAGCTCGTCCGAGATTTCCATGCCCTCGCTGATGATCTTTCTCGATTCTTCATCTGGTGCCTGTGCAAGCAGCTGCTGACCAAGAGAGTGGTCGGCATTGTGCAGCGAAGGCAGCATATGAAGCACTACTACGTCGGGATTATCGACAACTTCCATAAGCTCGCTCGTCAAACGATACGGAATGAGATCTTTCGCGTAGGACATCCAAGCATCATAACCGTGGTCATCGCCAGTGGATGACGTGGTGTACTCCCACTCTTCAGTTGTTACTATATCCATTCCCTTGAGCAGATTGATATCATCGGAGATTACCAGCTTGTTCTCGGGCGCATATTTTGCAAACAGGCCCTCAAGCTCTTCGACATATTCGGGAATCATCTTGTGATCGTACAAATCGGGCCCGATGGCATAGCAGTCCATCCCGAGCAGCGCACACATCCGTCCGTACCAAAGAGGTGAGATGGCACAAGCGCCGGTGTAGGCAAGCTTCTTTCCCTTGCAGGAGCCTGGACCCCCCCACAGCTCTTCTAGGGTCATGGCGTCGGCAAGCATTTGGGTTGGATGGTCCTCGGTGGTAAGCGCATTGATGACAGGGATGTCGGCATAGTCGGCAATCTCATACATGAATTTCTCGGGACCCTGAGAACGCCAGACAATCGCATCGTACATCTCATTGAACACACGGATAGTGTCTTTCACGGTTTCCTGCACGCCCACATGGGAGTTGGAGAGATAGGTGAACCCGAGTCCCAAATCATGGCAAGATGTCTCGAATGCGCAGCGGGTGCGCGTGGAGCCCCACTCGAACTGAGCGATAACATCCTTGTTGACAAAGCGACGCTGGTCTATGCCTGCCCGTTTTTCTGCCTTCATCTCATGTGCTAAATCGAGCAGGTAACGGAATTGATCGGGGGTGAAATCACGCAAATTGATAAAGTCGCGACCGAGAATAGGATTGCCCATAATTCATTCCTTTCAATGTTTTCCGAGTTAGCTAGATTGCTCAACCCTCAATTTGTTAATCCGCTCTTTCAAGAGCCAATGCGTTCCGTTTATGAATTGACTTCGGGGACAAAGACGTTTTTCGTCCAGCAATGAACGCCGCCTCCTGCCATATTCAGGGCAAGGCTGTCGATCATAACCACTTTACGATCGGGGAAACACTCCTTGAGCACGTCCTCAGCTTGCTGGTCTTTCTCTTTTATGGTCTTATCCATCCCCTCTTGCCAATACCGCTGACCGAGGACGATTCCATTGCAGACGAGGAAATTGCAGTAGCTGGTCGCACCGAAGAGATGAAGATCGGCGTCTTTCGGCCATGGAGTTCCATCCATAAATGCATCTCCGACGAGTTCGTGATAATAGTCGTAGAGATCATCACCCGGTTTTTGGACATATTGGATATGAGCAGAAGCCGGAATGCGAATGATGTCAAACGGATTTCCCTCAAGATCGGTCTCATTCTTGAGAATGTCGTAGGCAGCATCCAAACGACGCTTGTTCTCAGCGGAAATGCGATTGGATGCCGCCTCCTCCTCGGTCACCTCAGCGAGGAGAATTCTGTTTTTGCCGATAAAGCGGCACATCTCATCGCTATGCGCGGCAAAGCTCGCGCCAACGATAGGGGTTCCATCCTCTAAATAATCTAAAGGGGCCATTCTGAAATCGTCGTCGTCATATAGCGGCTGAGGCAACCAGATGATTTTGTCGACATTCCAGAGCCGTTTGTATTCGGCCTCAACTTCTTCTTTGGTGTGATCGGGATTGCGTTTGCGAACTTCGGTATCCTCGATGGCGATCAAAATGCCGTTGCCATTGAACTCGCGATCGCCGCCCTCTGAAACCATGTCCGAGCTGATAATGTTGTAGCAACCCAACGCAATGGCAGACTGCAATCCGATTTGCCGTGAGTAGTTGCGAAGCCCTTCGTTCTTCTCATATCGACCGTAGAAACTCCAGCTGGGATTAACCACAAGCGTATTGCCTTTATCGTCAACCATGACGTTGGGCCCGTTGTCGCGGAAATAAAACGAATTTGGATCTTCATCGAATTGGGTGAAAATAATCTTGTCTATATCGACACCTGCTTCAGCAAGGGTCGTTTTGCAAGAATCCAGTAAACCATCGACTAAGGGACAACAATTGATATGAACCTTGACCGAACCATAATCCAAAAGATTACGCACCACTTCGGTTACAGGTGCTAAGGCATTGTATCCCTTAATCGGCTCACCATAGGGAAGCCATTCCACAAACACATCGGTCTGTGGCTCGAACTCTCCGGGATATCGAAACGTACCTTCCATGCTGTCTCCTCTCAGAAGATCACCTAAGCTCGCGCTTACCACGAGGTCTCAGCGCAGAAAATATGTGCATCCCTCTGATTTGAGAAGAAAGAAAAGGGTTTAGATTTGCAATTCGATTTTATTATCCGTAATAAACTCAAAAACTCGCTTTCTAATCCAAGATAATCTCGTCTCTTGATATTTCGCTCGTATACTAGATGGCATTGGAGCAAATCATGTCGAAGCAGATTGCCCCGTCGATCCGGCACTCTCGGATTTCATGCGAGGCAAAGGCAGTCGATCACTCATGGAGAACCCTATGGCCGTTTTTCTCTTTCTTTTTGCAATTACGATAATCTCGATTTGTGTGGGATCGGCCTTTCTTTCAGCATCCGCCTTTGCGGTCACGCATCGGACCTCGCTCATATATTTTGCGATTTTCACTCTCGCCTACTCACTCGAACAGACCATCATCTTTTTCCGTGAATACTTCGTCCAAAACCTGCCTCCCGCAGAAAACCTCACGCAGATGGAGGATCCGCTTTTCCATGTCGTCACGGGTGCAATATTGTTTCAATCTCTCTGGTGCGCGGTTTTATCTTTCTTCGATAAAAGACAGCATGCCATTCACTATGTGCCATTGGCCATATTCTTATCAGCATCTCTCTTGGTGCTGACGTTACCGACATTGGATGACCTCATCCGAAAATGGCTGATATATGGCATCCGCCAAGCATTCTTCCTGATAATTGTCGGCTATTGCCTCTTTCAATATCGCATCACGAAATCCGAGATCGATCGCACTCGATACCGCCGAGAAAGAATTCCCCTGCTTATATTCTCCCTTCTGGTCATTGCCACCTTTATCGAAGATACGACGGTCATGATCTCGATCCTGCCGGGTCTGAGCGGCGCGGAAACATTCGCTGCTTTTTTCTACCGCCGCAATATATCGGAATCCCTCTTGGTTTTGGCCGTCGTGATTTACGCCGCTTATCAATCGATTCGATCCTTGAAATTGAAAGCAGAGCAGAGGCCGGCAATTCAAGACAAATCACGGCAGACGCAGCTGCACGAAATCCTCCCCTACTTCTCAAAAAAATACGGATTAACCCCTCGTGAAGAAGAGATCCTCTTTTTCATCATCGAAGACTATGACAACATGCAGATTGCGAGTCGCCTTCAATTGGCGCTAGGAACTATCAAAACGCATGCGCATAACATCTTTCACAAAGCATCAGTATCGAGCAGAGAACAGTTGATCCGTAAATTTTGGTCTGAACGCTAGTTTCAGGGCAGCGGGATATGAGCGCGTATCCCGCTGCCTCATACCTTACGGGATGTGTTCGAGGGAAGATGATTTCGCATTCAACAAAGCGCCCATATATGAAATAGCCATCTGGACGAAAGACACCGCCATCATATTGCATAACCATTTCTTCCAGTGGGAAAGATTCTTGTTGGTCAACATCTTCAGGTGACCAATCGCCTTCCCCGAATGCACAATGGGGAACCACTCTCTTCAGATGTCCGCGTGCTACACCCAAAAGAGATATGAAGATTGTCCAATGCTCAAAGCGCTTCTACTGCATTCGGCTCTTTTCCTTATGCGGCATCAGGCAGCCGATGATGAGCAGAACGAACCCGACACCTCCTGCGATAGAGAGCTCCCATGCGCCGTTCGGCCACGGACCTTGGCCGATGATCATGATGCCGCGCAGGCCGTCGCCGAGGAATCGCACCGGCTCCCA
>CANQTB010000019.1 GCA_947626665.1 uncultured Eggerthellaceae bacterium | reverse complement strand
ATCGCTTGGTTCTGTACCGGCCTCTTTTTTGCATGCTGAGAGGCCCTTCTCTGCGAAGAAGCATAAGCGGTTTTATGCGATGGCGCCGTTTGCGCCGGCTTTCGTTTTTGCGAGTCCGAAGACGTCCTGCGTGCCTGCTGAGACGACGAAGGTTTTCGTGGTTGTGGACGTGCCCGGTAAGAATCCTGCCGTTCAGCCATTGCTTTCAACTCCGCCGGCAAAGGTCGTCTTCTGCCCTTTGCCGTCGCGCTTTTCGCGAAGCTGCTGCTTATATTGGGAAAGCGCTTTTACCGTGTAATACGTTGTGGTGAAGCAAATAAGCACAATGCCGGCATAGAGGAACCATATGCCCCACGAAACCGGCTCCGCCGTGAAACCGGGCAGCCACGACAGGGTGGTGACACCTAATCCCGGAAGCAGCGGCATGTTGATGAGCATTCCGGCGAACCCGACAAAAAGGCAGGTAGTCGCAAGCTTTCCGGCAAAGATCACCGGCACGCGGATATGATGGAAAAAGAGGAGCCATCCACCACCGATAAGCATGTAAAGATCGCGCCCGAAGATGACGATGAGCATCCAAAGCGGCAGGCGTCCGACGATGAAAATACCAATGACGACCGAGATGATAAGCGCACGATCGACAATAGGATCAAGCACTTGCCCAAGCTTCGAAACGCTGTGCGTGCTGCGCGCGATGAGACCGTCGAGAAAATCGGTTGCGCTTGCGACTGCGAAAACAATAGCGGAAGCGATGCTGTGACCCTGAATGAGAAGCACGAGAAAGACGGGGATAAGGCAAAGCCGTATGATCGATATAGCATTCGGAACGGTAAGCAGCCTGTTCGTCACCTCTTCGTCCGAAGTTGCCTGAGGGATAAACGCAGCCTTGCGTTCGACCTTGGGATATTCCCTCGTTTCCGCCACTCCCCCAAAAACCTTTCTCCGAGAGCTCCTACGTTGATAGCGACTTCGCGCTCCAAACCCGTTTATTGTACCAGCATCGTATCAAAGCTTACCGAGACCTTCGAGATTCATCGATAAATTCATGAGGAAATCGCCCTGCGGTTTGGCAGGGCGATTGATGGGCGAATAAGGTTGTCTCCGAAGCCAAGCTATTGGGCTCGGCTTTCGCCGGCTTCTCCTTTTCGGGGATCGAGAAGCTGTCCGTGTATATCTGGGCAGATGGCGATGTATAGGAGGGATCCATCGAAAGGCACTTCTTCGGGCACGCTCTCACACACGATCCGCATTGCACGCATTGGAAGCGATTTATCTCCCACGTTCGATCTGGCTTGCTTACCTTAATCGCTGAACAGGGGCAGGTGCGTTCACAGATACCGCAGAGGATGCAATCGTCCACCTTGATGACGATATGGCCTTTCAGGCCCTCGGGAGCCGGCTTTGTTTCCAAGGGATATAAAAGCGTCTCGGGTTTCTTGAAAAGAGATCCGAACGTCATACGACCGAGGCCAAATTCACTCATAGAATCCCCTACCTTTCCGTGCAGCTGATGCATGGATCGATGGTGAGGATGATCATATTCACATCAGCGAGGTCGCACCCCTCAAGCACCGAAACCATACCGGCGAGATTCTGCGATGTTGGCGTGCGCATGCGCATGCGGTCAAGGTATTTCGTGCCGTTGCCGCGCGCATAGTAATAACACTCACCACGCGGCTGTTCAAGAACGTTCGCCGCTTCGGCGCCTGCTGCCGGAGAACCCTTGACGGGCACCGCAATATCACCGGCTGGGATCTTCGCCGCCATCTCCTTGATGATAGCGATCGATTGCAGCACTTCTTCGCAACGCACTTTCACGCGTGCATAGCAATCCCCCTCCGTGGCGCACAGCGGCTGGAAATCGCTCAACTCACCGTAACCGCCGTGCCCGAACATGCGCACGTCATAGGCGACGTTTGAGGCGCGGGCAAAAGGACCTACCATGCAGAGGTCAAGAGCGCTCTCGTGGCTGATGTAGCCGACACCAACCGTACGGTTCTTCACCGAGCCGTCATTCAGCATCACCTGCATGATCTCATGATAATCGTGCTCGATACCCTCGAGAGTATGGATGATCTCATCCATCTGGGAGGCGTTGATATCGCGGTTTACCCCGCCAACCGAAACGACCGAAAGGATCACGCGACCGCCGGTCGTTTTCTCGAAGATATCGAGGATGCGCTCACGCAAACGCCAGCAGTGCATGAAAAGGCTTTCAAAGCCAAAGGCATCCGCAGCAAGCCCTAACCAAAGAAGATGCGAATGAACGCGCGAAAGCTCGTGCCATATCACCCTCAAATACTCGGCGCGCTTTGGAACTTCCACCCCCATGAGGGATTCGACTGTTTCCGCATAACCAAGCGAATGGCCAAAGGCGCAGATGCCGCAAATTCGCTCGGCAACATAGATGAACTGGTTGTAATCGCGTGTCTCGACGAGCTTCTCGAGACCGCGATGCACGAAACCGATCTGCGGGATCGCTTCGACGACGGTTTCATCTTCAACGACAAGATCGAGATGAAGCGGCTCCGGCAACACCGGATGCTGCGGTCCGAAGGGTATGATCGTTGCTTTACTCATTGCTCGCCTCCCCTCCTTGTGCGGCCTTTTCCTTTGCGGCCTTCGCTTCCATGGCTGCGCGTATTTTGGCGGCCTTTTCAGGAGGCAACGCTGCGAGCTTCGCCTCAATATCCGCTTCCGATTTAGCGGCGTCTTTTTTAGCGCCGTCGCCTGCGCCGTTCGCCTCCGCCTTTTCCTTCGCGGCTTTCATGGCAGCCATTTTCGCCGCCCTTTCGCGAGCGACTTTCTGTTCGGGCGAAATAATCGTCATCGGCTCTCGAACGGGAACTTGATAGAAATGCCCGGCAAAATCGATGGCGATATTGGTAATGTGCACGCCGAACAGATCATGCACCTCATTTTCGAAAACAAAGGCGGAAAGATACTTATCGGTTATCGAGGCAACCTCATCGACGTCGGCCCCATCGCCAACCGATACCCCTTTCACGACAAGGTTTTCGAGCATACCGTCCTTCATATAGGAATAGACAAGATCAACCGTGGAATCACGGTCTCCGGTTCCTGTGTTGTCGGCGACGGCAAGCAGCTGGACAAAGCGCCATCCATCCGTTTTGCGCCGTGCCGCCTCCGAAGAAACATTTTCCAATGCCAAAGGCAAAAACTCACTGGTAAACAATTAAGCCACGCCTTCCTTTTTCTTCTTCTCGAGAGCAGCTGACTTCTCATCAAGCACCGCAATCCCCTTCACGATCGCATCGATGAGCGCTTCAGGGCGCACGGCGCATCCTGGCGCGTAGACATCAACGGGTATCGCTTTGTCCACGCCCCCCAAGACGTTATAACAATCATGGAAGATGCCGCCGGTGCATGCGCAAATGCCGCATGCCACGACTACCTTCGGCTCCACCATCTGATCGTAAATTTGACGTACGACCTCGATATTCTGCTCATTGATGGATCCCGTCACCAAAAAGATGTCGGCATGCTTGGGATTGCCGGTGTTAATGACGCCGAATCGCTCCCCGTCAAACCCTGGGCACAGCGTTGCAAGCACCTCGATGTCGCAACCATTGCAACTCGAACCGTCATAATGGATGACCCATGGTGATTTCGAAGCAAAAGCCATCGGCACATCTCCTTACAAAAAGACGAGGAAGGCGATATTCACACCGCCCGCCACGAGCGCGACGATCCACGCCGATTTCAACATAAACTGCCATTTCATACGTGCGAAGTTGTTGTCGATCCAGATCTCGAGGAAATAAACGACCGCAATGACAGCAAGGGCGAGCAGGATCGAGAGAGGATTTCCCCATACGAAGAACATGCCTACCCAGCCGAGGAACAGCACGTTTTCACACCAATGCATGATCTCGACGCGTGCAAGCGTCGGTCCGCTCATTTCCGTCGTAACGCCGCGAACGATCTCCTGATGCGCGTGATGAGACATCGAAAGATCGAAGGGCGATTTACGAAGCTTGATCGTAAGGACGAAAAGAAGCCCTATGAAGATAAGCCACGTGTTCGCGATGATCGGCACATCAAGCGTGAAGAGCCCGTTTATATCGAAAGTCTGTGCGCCAAGATAGAAACCAACGGCCATGAAAAGAACCATCGGCTCATACGACATCACCTGGAGCGTTTCGCGGTTCGCCCCCACCTCGGCGTATGGAGAGCGCGCCGAATAAGCGGCGATGATAAAAAACATCGACGCCAATGTGATGACAAACACGCACATGAGCAGATTCCCGCCACTGAAGAAAATTCCCCCTGCGACGATGGTGAATACGAGAGCGCACACGATGTAGGTGTTTTCAACGCTATTCACCGAAACGTTTTCCTTCGCAAGAAGCTTGCGGACATCGTAATAGGGCTGCAGAAGCGGCGGACCAACACGGCCTTGCATGCGCGCCGAAATAATACGATCAACGCCCGCAATGAGACATCCGACAAGAGGCGCCACAATGGCGAACACGATGCATCCGATGAGGGTGTAAAGCAATGTCATTATCCCCACCCCCTACATCAAAACCGGAACGCCGAAACCCACACCAACGAAAGCGAGGATCACGGCGACGACCATGACAAGCACCGACGCCCAAACGCCTATGGGCGCCACGCGGGCTTCGCCAAAGAAATCTTCCATATACCAATTGCGCGCCGTTGCTGTGGTAATTCCCGAAAGAGAATTACGGAACGTGCGTTCATCGTGATTGTCGCCAACACCGGCCAGATAAACGCTGACCCGACGAGTTTTCTTTGATCCGATGCCGCCGAACAGCACAACGACGACGAATATCACGCAGATACTCGCTATCCAGAGGTTATCCGACGCGATATCCTGCCCAAGAACGCCATACACCGATACGACATAGGGTTCAACGATCACGTAAGAGAGAAGCGGCAGAAGCACGCATGCCGCAACCGTGAGCACCGCCGTGAGAAGCAAGGCCCCCCATTCGGTCTTATGAACGTCGAGTTCCACATTCTCGGGCGAACCGGCAATGCCGGCAAGCTTTCCCAGCCATTTTGCCCAGAACATAAACGTCGCCGCAGAGCCGAACGCAAGGATGATGATAAGCGCCACCTCTCCGGTATCAACGAACGAGACAAGGGTCGCCCATTTCGCGATCAGCATGCCGAACGGCGCAATGAACATACCCATAATGCCGAGCATCATGAAGCGGGCAAGCCGCGGCATGCGATCGAAGAGCAGGTCCATATCCTCGATATCGCGGCTGCCGATATGATGCTCCGCCGTGCCGACGCACATGAAGAGCAGAGATTTCGCCAACGCGTGGAACAGGATAAGGAAGCATGCCGCCCAAACCGCCTCGGGCGTCCCGACGCCCGCGCAGGCCGTTATCAGACCAAGGTTCGCGATCGTTGAATAAGCGAGCACGCGCTTTCCGTTGCTTTGCGAAATCGCCAAGAACGAGCACATCATGAACGTGATCCCGCCGACAAGCATCACCATGATCGAAGGCACCTCGCAGACGGCAAAGACCGGTGCAAGTTTCACCAACAGAAAAACGCCCGCCTTTACCATCGTGGAAGAATGGAGCAAGGCGCTTGTCGGCGTTGGGGCAACCATTGCGCCCAGAAGCCACGTTTGAAACGGCATCTGGGCAGCCTTCGTGATTCCCGCGAAACCAAGAAACACCGCAACCAAAGCCGCACCCGGCGCAGCCATCGAGCCATAGGCAATAAACTCGTACAGCGAGACGGTATGCAGCCATGCCGTGCAGCAATAAATTGCGATCGCGAATCCAATGCCACCTGCCATATTCATGATGATCTGGCGAAACGCATTGCGAATGGCTTCTTCGGTTCTCGTATAGCCAATGAGAAGGAACGAGCAAACCGTCGTCACTTCCCAACCGGTGAAGAGCCAGATGAGATTGTTTGAAAAGACAATCACATACATCGCCGAGAGAAATACGAACATGAGCGCGAAGAAGAACGGACGCCTATCGCGCGCGCCTTCGGGCTCATGTTTTTGGAAATCTTCCATATAGCCGAGGGCATAGATGCAGATTGCCGAGCCGATGACGCCGATAATGAACGTCATAAGCAGCGAGAGCCCGTCGAAATAAAGCCCATAGGGAACGTCGAGCTGATGCGCAAACAACGTTTCGACAACAAGCGCCAAAACGACTTGGATGGTCGCTATGATTCCTGCCCAGAAATTCTTATAGCGCCATGCAAAGTAGAGCACCACCACAGCGATGAGGATGGTAATACCCGTACCGATATGGTCGATTATCTCTGAATCGAATGCAATCAGAACAATCTTTCCTCCATAGGCGGGCAGCGCCGTCACGATAAAGGCGATCGAGGCGATGCCGATAATCGCACCTGCGCCTAAAACAATGATACGTCGCGCGCTTTCGGCACGCACAAGCGCAAGCGCGGCAGCAGCGACGAGAGGAAAGATGATGAGAAACGCGATAAAAGCCACGTTTATCCTCTCTTATCTATTAGTTATCTTCGTCATCTGGTCCGATTCGCACAACCAAAACACCGTCGGCGATCTCAGTTGAATCGACGGGGCGAGCGACAACCGACTCAAGCTCCTCGGGAGCCATCGCCGAGGGATCGGCTTCAAGACCCGTTTTATCATCAATGACCATAACGGGAACGTCGCTTACCAAACTGAAAAGCAGGTTTTCGAGGGTAGGGTATCCGGCATCGTTGACAAAAGTAACATCCCCCCGAAACGTTTCTCCATGAATTTCATGCATAGCTACCCCTTTCTCGCCGTTGTGATTTCGCAGCGTGCGATTGTTTCCGGTAGAGCACACTCAGGCTAGACTACACTGCGTTTTCGCAAGCGTCTGCGACATATAGGCAGATCGCCCCGTTCGAACGGTTTGCGGCATCCCGTTTTAATCGCACGATAAAAGTCATTTATAGCCATTTTCCCTCTTTTATACCGCACGCTTTCCGCCGAATTTCATTTCGGCAATTTCGTCGAGCTCGTCGATGACCGCGCTCAACAGATAGAGCAGATTCGGATACACCGTTTTGTCGGGAGCCGTAAGCGGCACGTCGCGCTTGGAAAAATCGCACGAGTCCGCATGGCAGAAATTCGAACCCTTCGCCGCATGCAATACCATCCAGTTCCCATATTTTGTCGACCGCAGCGGCGCGATGCCGTCGTTTTCTCCGTCAAAAAGCCCTATGAGCAATGCACGGATATCGAATTTTCGTTTATCCCCCTCTTCAAGGGCAAACGCCAACGAACGATACTCGATCTCGGGAATTGGCGGGTTCTCCCTGAGAAAGGCCTCGCAAGCTTTCGTTGTCGTCGCACGAAGCAGACCGAGGCTATCGGGATTCACATCGCCGATCTTTCGCCCGTGTCGGTTAACGATCGGCGCAACCACATGCGGCAACACGAGCGGATCGTGTGCAAGCACGGTACAGAGCCTCATTCCATGAATCATCGTAGCGAGCATGACAAGGGAGGCGATATGCCCTCTTGCCTCGGGAAGGCAGGCCAGATTCAACGCATCAAGGCCGCCCTTCGAATGCGCGATGATATGGATACGCTCCTCGCCTGTTTGCTCAAGAATCACCTGAAGGCTTTTCAGAAGCTCTGCGGCATTGCCATCAACGCTTCCGAAAGCGTCCTCGTTTCCAAACCAGACATCGCTTCCGTGGGCGCGCATCCAATCGGGAATACGGCCCCATTGCTCCGAACGCTTAAGATTATCATCGCGATCATGCAAGCCGTGAACGAAAAGCACCGGCAGGCGCTTGCCGGTATAGCTGCTCGTCGATTCATCAAGAGCCGTCATCGGTAAGCCTCCATGCCTTTGATCGGCGTCGACGGTGGGGCTTCACGCGCAGAGCTTGGGGTATTGGGAAAATCCTCGCTTTCGAGATCTATCTTGGCAAAACTCGTGATGCCGTGCGTTTTGGCTGTTGCGCATCGGTAAACAGAATTGGGAATCGGATCGATGGTGATGGGCCGCCTCTTCCCATAGAGCCTGACTCCGCCCGCCGCAAAGACATCATTGACAAAATGCTGGCAGCTATAACTTATTACATTGAAGCGATGCGGGTCGCTTGCCGCATGCTGTGCGAAGCTTTCCATGGCAATCGCCTGATCATCGTTCACCGCAAGACGCAAGAATCGCCTCATCCGCTCATACCACGAGGTATATCCATTCGTCAGACGTATTCCGCGATTATCTTTTCTCCCGTCGTCATCATGGGGGCACATGCACGCCTTGGCAAAGGTTTCAAAATCAACGCCGTCTGAAGGGTCCTCAAGCTGAGCCACGGATCCTTCATCGAACATTTCCCCCTGATTTGGCTTGGGATGAAACGAATAAACTCGCAAGCTCGAATTGGGCTGCTCGATTACGACACCGCAATGGCCAAAGAGCCCATAGAAAAACTGCGGCGAGTTAAACATATAAACGTAACGCTGCGTGCCAGACATCGCTAACGCTGCGCCTTCACCTCTTGCGTCACCGCGAGCGTTTCCGGATCGATTTCCACGACGCCAATGTCGTCGACATCGTCCGCCGCATCGTCGGTTACCGCTGCGCCACCCTTCGATTCCTCTTCAAGATCTTCGACAAGCAATTCATGATCGCTCTCAGCGATACGATCGAGAATCCCCCCGTGTTTCATGGCAACCCCTCAATCATCTAATAGATACTGTTTGCCTCTGGAATATGACAATCCTAGATCAAGAGATCATTGTAAGAGCCCACATTATGCCCCTTGTTACCCGAGCGACACCCTATAAGGATCACACACCCCAAACACTTGCTAAAGGTCGCACGGGTCGTTTGAGCTTTTCCCGTTCTTTCGGAAGCGAACCGTTCAAAGGCCCTAAAACGCTGAAGCTTCATCCCAATTGGTGAGGGCGGCGCCGACCGCCATCGTATAAAACTGGGAGAGATTTATCTGATTGAGCATCCTGCTGAAATCGGTCGGCTGCGAAAGCTTTTCGCCATAGACAAGCAAAAGGGCAACGCCGGTGCGACGGTTCACGAGAGAGGTTACCTGACCTTCCTGGTTCACCTTCTCACTGAAGAGGAGCTCCCTATCACCCGAAGTGACCTGCATCGACTCTTCTCCGTTGTTGCTGGGATAACGGTAGGCTTCCTCGGAGGTATTCCCGTCGGCATTCGTGATGGCATATGAGGTTATCCGGCCCTCGTCATCGAATTCATATACCGAGAGCGAGCTTTTCCCCGTTGAGTAATAGACCGTTGTTTCCAGCTTCTCGCAGCGGGAGTTGTCGTCTTTCGTGGTGTAAACCGAGCGACCTCCTATTGTTCCGGAGGGCGACCCTTCGGTCGACCATGATTGAATGTAGGTTCCCGTTCCTGAAGCGTCAGCGGTAAAGGTCGGGCTGTTATAGGTATATGAGATCAGAACATCCTCATATTGCTCGCTCATCGTCGCTGTTGCACCCTGCTCATCGTAGGTATAGCTTTGAACATACGGCAATCCGTTGCGATTTGATTCGACCTTTGATACAAGCCCCTGATCGTTATAGGTGAGCGTGCAAATCGTATTCACGCTCTCGCCCCGCAAGGTGACCTGCGTCAGAAACCGCGCTTCGCCTGCAACCTTCGACGACGTCGTCGGATCCCCCTGAATCTCACCCGTCTCACGTTCATCGTCCGGAACACTTGTCATGATGTTTGACGAGCATCCCGAAAGCACCGCAAAAATGCAAACGAGGAGAAAAGCAAGCGCCACCTTTCCACGAAAAGCGGCGCCCTTGCCGTTATTGCTCGTACGATTACGCATTGATCGCTTCAGTCATGCGAATGAATTCGCCCGGATATACTTCGAGGCGATAACGATAGTCTTCAAGATACTTGAAGTTCTTAATCGCATGATTACTCTCCAGCATGATCATAAACGGATCAGCGATATCCACCTCATCGGCCAAAACGACGAACGTGGCGATTACCTCGTCCTGCTCCTGCCATTTCTCTTCCACCGACTCGATGAAAATGTCGCCAACTTGGCTCATGACCTCATTGTCCTCCGTGCAGCGATATACGATGAATTTCGTGTCGCCCTCACGGACAATACCGGCCCAAGCATCGCCTTGGAGATAATGGGTAACATCAAGTTTCTTTGCCATGATCATCCTTTCTGTCGCTTCATCCGATATGTTGCTTTCGTGCTTCACGGTATGATTGAGCTGCTCGCACAAACGAATCCGCCCAATCAGGCGAGGCGATGGCATTCACGTGAAAGTATCCGCCGACGGTATTGAGAAAAGCCATTCCGTCCTTTCCCTCGACAATGCCCGCGCCTCGCTTGTTTGAAAAACCAAAATGCTGGTCTTCCGTTAAACCCTCGAGCCGTGAATGATGATGCTCATGTCCCCTCAGGACACTTCCCTCTTTCATCCACGGATGATCGCGCGTCGCGACAACTTCGGCATATCCATGCCCTTGCCGCTTGGTCTCCATGTGCGCTTCGCATTCGAAAACGCCCGCCATCTCATAAGCTGACTCTCCGTTGTGCAAGCAGTTTGCCAAATACATAAGTCCACCGCATTCAGCATACACAACCCCTCCATGCTGAGCGAAATCCCGTATGCTCTCGCGAAACGTTATATTTTCCTCCAGCTCATGAGCAAAGGATTCGGGAAATCCTCCTCCGATATACACGCCGTCGATGTCATGGGGCAGCGCCGCATCGACAAGGCTATCGACATAGATAAGCTCTGCTCCCGCATCCTCAAGCGCTTCGATGTTTTCCGGATAATAAAAATGAAACGCCTGATCTTTCACGATCGCAATCTTTACAGAACACGCTGAGGTGTTTTCAGGTGAAGCTGGAGATGAGAGGCACGAAGATCCGTTGTTCAGACTGGGCGCCTTTCCTTCTCGGCTTGCCTTATCGCATTGCGATCCGCCTGATACGTCCTGGTAGAGCGGTAAGTCGCCCGCTTCGTGTGCAATTGCCAAAAACCCATCAAGATCGACCGATTCCTCGATTATATGGGCAACTTGATTCAGAAGCCGCTCCCGTTCGAAAATCTCGGCACTCGTCACAAGGCCAAGATGTCGATCGGCTATCGCTAAATCGGGACTCTCGGCAACAGCGCCTATCACCTTGATGCCACAGCTCGTTTCGATCGCCTCGCGGATAAGGCGCTCATGTCGAGCGCCCTTCACGCGATTAACGATAACTCCGCGGATATCCACATCGCTATCAAAAGACATGCATCCCAGCACAATTGCCGCTGCCGTTCGCGTCATCCGTGTCACATCTAACACAAGAACGACAGGCGTCTTCGTTTGCTTCGCCACTTGGGCTGACGACCGGCTTCCCCTCACATCGTAGCCATCGTATAGCCCCATCGCCGCCTCGATTATGCTTATATCGGCGCCGGAAGAAACCTGCGTGATCACACGGTTCATCGTTTCCGACCCCATGAAGAAGCAATCGAGGTTACGGCTTTGACGACGAGCAGCTACGGATTGCCACTCGAGATCAATGTAATCCGGCCCCTTTTTATATGGCTGAACCGAAAGACCCCGATCTACTAGCGCGCGTAATATTCCGAGCGTTATCGTTGTCTTTCCGCTTCTTCCTGAAGGAGCGGAAACCATAATTCTCGGATATTGAAGGATGCGATCTTCCATAGTATGCGCTTTTGACCGTTGACAAAACCAGTACGTCTCTTGACGCTACACGATCACACATAAGACGAGTGGTTTCTGCCCTTCTTCGTGATGGCGTTTTGGCCTACACGCATCCGGTCGGCTTCATCAAACCGGCGATCTTGCAGGCTCCTTTGCCCGGTCCGCTGGGGAACAGCTCATAAATCTCGGCGTTGGACTTTCCAACATCCTTGAGCATCTTGCGAACCATCGGCGCAACGCCGAACTGTGCATAGTAGTCGCGCAGGTAGTTGATGATCGCCCAGTGCTCGTCAGTGAGCTCCACTTCCTCGGTCTTGGCGATTGCCTCGGCAACCTCCTCGTCCCACTGATTGGGATCCTCTAAAAAGCCGTCCTCGTCGAGAGCGATCACGCGATCGCCTACTTGCAACTCTGCCATTACAGCCTCCAATCTTTCGTCGTTGCAATCTCTCTATTGGTCTATCCGTCTGAGACGGTAAAGCCCCTTATGAATTCAACCTTGTTTCCAAACCGTCACGTCTTACGATGCCGCAGGCACCGATGAGGCGGCGTGCATCGCCTCATCCATCTTATCCTCGTCAACCGCTTCAACGGGCCTCTGATCCAAACTCTTTCTCACATCAACGGTGATCTTATAAAGCACCGTCAGCACCAACATGCCAATACCATATACGCCTGCGATCACCAAGACCTCATTAAGCGTCGGAAAATACTGAACGACTTGCTCAAACGAGTTTGGAACGAAACCGGCCAACACAAGCGCGATTCCTTTGTCGATCCAGCAAGCCAGAAACACCGCAATAAGACCGACGATCAATGTCTTATGGTTCTTGCGCAATTGAGGGAAAATGAGAAATGCAATACCACCAAAGGCGCATATCGTTGCGATGATCATAGGCACCACAAGATTTGTCGCGCCCTCCACTCCTCCGAAAAGATACGCAATAGGAAGCATATGGGCGGGGCTTGCGCTATAGAAGCTCGTGAAGACCTCGCAGAGGAAGAAGAATACGTTGATGATCATTGCATAGCAGACGATCTTCGCAAGCGAATCAATCGCCTTGTCGCTCACGCGGAACGTGGATACCTTACGCATGATGAAGCAAAGCATGATAAGCAGCGCAGGACCCGATGCGAAAGCCGATGAGAGGAAGCGACCGGCCAAGATAGCGGTTTCCCAATAATCGCGCCCGGGAAGGCCGCAGAAGAGAAACGCTGTCACGGTATGGATGCTGATTGCGAAGGGAATCGCGATATAGCTTAAGACCTTCACCCATTTCGCTGGCGGAAAGCCCCGCCTCTCGGCGCTGAGCGCTCCCCAACCGATGAGGATATTGAGCAAAAGATACGAACTCAACACCACCATATCCCAGAAGATCATGGCATGCGGCGTCGCAAAAAGAATGACGTTCATGATGCGAACGGGCTGCCCGAGGTCGACGACGACAAACAACATTGCCATCAGCACGGCTGCCACAGCGAGAAATTCGCCGAAGATGACGACTTTGCCGAAGAGCTTGTAGTTATGCAGGTAATACGGAATCGCAACCATGACGCCTGATGCCGCCACGCCGACGAAGAACGCGAACTGGGCAATGTAAAGACCCCAGCTGACATCGCGGCTCATGCCGGTGACGCCCAACCCGTTGATTAATTGGTTGGCATAGGCCGCCACGCCGATGCCGATGATGATGAGCAGGAATATGATCCATGCCCAATAGGCCTTTGAGCCATGAAAGGCTTTCTCAAGCATTCTCGGCACCTCCTGACACAATGTAGTACATATTCGGACCGGTTCCTAAGCTAACCCGCCGGCGAATGAAAAAGGCCTCTTTCAGCGCACGGCTCACCTCGGAGTCCGGATCGTTCAGATCTCCGAAGAGCACCGCCCCTTTCGAGGCTTCGACGCACAGGGGAATCTCGCCCTTGTCGATACGTTCGGCACACAAGGTGCACTTCTCAACGACGCCCTTTGTTCTTGTGGGATAGTCGGGATTTATCTCGTCAAGATACAGGCGCGGATCGAAGAAATTAAGGCTCCGCGCTCCGTAGGGACAACCACCCATGCAGAAACGGCAGCCGATGCAACGATGCGGATCCATCATCACGATGCCGTCCGAGCGCTTGAAGGTTGCCTTTGTCGGGCACACTCTCACGCACGGCGGGTTATCGCAATGGTTGCAGAGGACCGGATAGGCTCGATCGAGCGTTTCCTCGTCCATATATTCGCTTTCCATATCGGCGAAGGTGTTCTCGAAAGGCTCCGCCCAAATCCATTTCACCTCAGTCTTGGGGTCTCCGGTCTGTGGAATATTGTGTGCGTGATTGCAGGCGCCAATCATGTCGTCCATCACGCCGAGCTCTTCGATCTTCTTCGCATCGATGACAAAGCCCCACTGCTTTGGCGTGGCATCATAGGTATCGACCACGCCGGGCTCCTCACGCTGGGCATCTTCACCCGAGGAGGCCATCGCGCTACTTACCGCCATCGCTGACACTGGAAGCAGGCTCGTCGCTCCCACTGCAGCTGCGGCTTTAAGAAACGTCCTTCGTTCCATCGCTTCCTCCTCGCCTATGCCTTTTCCGTGAACAGCACATCATCGCCGTTCTCAATCACGGCATTCGGATTCTCCTCATCGATGGTGCCATGGCATTGCCAGCAATACAGATCAACCGAGGAGTATTCATGGCACTTATCGCAGAAATCAGCTTGGTTGGAATGGCAGCCAAGGCAGGTTTCATCAAGGCTCATTTCATAAATCTGACCCGACTGACTACGATATTCATAGTTACCGTCACGAACGACGGAATTGCGCCATTCATCAAGGAGCACCATATGCGATTCACGCATGTAGTCGGTCGGTTCGATGCACTCCTTCACCTCTAAGGCGTTGATCTGGGGGGTGTCTAGGCTTACATCGGGATCCCCGTCAACTCTTCCCGCATTAACCAAGAAAGGAATAGCGAATATGCCGATAAGGATCACGACGAAAATGCCGATCGTCCATTTCTTCGTCATTCGGCATCACCTTCTTTCGGCTCGCCATCGGATTGAGCCTCCGCCGCCTTCGCCGCTTCCTCGGCAGCCCTCGCCGCCTCGGCTTCGCGTTTTGCCACAGCGCTCGGCAACTCCTCCATGCGCATATCAAGCTGGCGATCATCGTTCTCGTCAAGAATGAGCGCGTTCGCCACCAGCTCATGTACTCCGGCCACACGAACGCCCGGTACCCAATAATCCATAAGCGCAGGAAACGATGCCCGGTCGATGGCGCAGATATTGGTGAGCGTATTCACGCCATACTTATCGCGCACTTCCCTTACCGCCTCGGCGCGTGGGAAACCGCCGCGCATGCGCAGCTCCATGTCTTCACCGGCATTAAGTCCCGAGCCGCTTCCGCAGCAGAGCGTTTTCTCGCGGATAGTTTCCTCAGGCATTTCGTAGAAGTTGTTGCATATCGCTTTAAGGATATAGCGCGGCTCCTCCAAAAGCCCCATTGCGCGAGCCGTATTGCACGAATCGTGGTAGGTCACCACCAGATGATCGTTGCGGCTCTTATCGAATTTCAGCTTGTTGTGATAGATAAGGTCGGCGGTGAACTCGGTGATATGGATCATCTTGGTGGATGCCGCGTTTTCAAACACGGTGCCCGTGATCGGGGATTTCGGCACTTCGAGGAAATCAGCTGGGCCATTCCATGTGTCCATGTACTGGTTCATGACGCGCCACATGTGGCCGCACTCGCCGCCAAGGATCCACTTCACGCCAAGACGCTTGGCTTCGGCATAGATCTTCGAGTTCAGGCGCTTTGCCATCTCGTTCGTGGTAAAGAAACCGAAGTTTCCGCCCTCGGAAGCATAGGTGCTTAGGGTGTAGTCGAGCCCCAAATGATCGAAGAGGAGCAAATAGCCCATGAAAGTGTAGATGCCCGGATCGGCATAGTAGTCGCCCGAAGGAACGACGAAAAGAATCTCGGCGCCCTTGCGGTTAAATGAGGGCTCGATATGCTTTCCCGTGATATCCTCAAGGTCTTCCATGAGGAATTCGATATTGCTCACGATGGTCTGCGGCTCAAGCCCAACGTGGTTGCCCTTCATATAGCAGTTCGCCACCGGGCCTGAAATCCATTCGGTGTTCAAACCCAAAAGGTTGATGAGCTCGCGGCCCATGATAGTGATCTCGGCCTGGTCGATGCCGTAAGGGCAAAACGCCGAGCAGCGGCGGCATTCCGTGCACTGGAAGAAGTAGTACCACCATTCCTTCAGCACGTCTTCCGTCAGATCACGCGCACCGACGAGCTTGCCGAAAAGCTTGCCCGACGTCGTGAAATAACGACGATAGATAGAACGAAGCAGCTCGGCGCGCAACACCGGCATGTTCTTCGGATCGCCGGTTCCCATAAAGAAATGACATTTGTCGGCACAAGCCCCGCATCGCACGCACACATCCATGAACAGGCGGAACGAGCGATACTTATCAAGGCGATCCTTCATCCCGTCGAGGATGATTTCCTTCCAGTTCTCCGGAAGGCCCCAATCCTCATCGGAGGGACTCCATTTATGCGGGAAGGGGAAATCGACGGTTTCGAGATCTTTCGGCTTCGCCGCATGGCAAAACATTCCTTCGCGAAACTCCGTCGGCGTGTCCATCCACTCCGCCGTCGTATCAGGCTTCAGGCTATAGGAGACCAGCTCCTTCTCGGGTGGTACTTTAGCCATTGGTGCTCACCACCTCCGGATCTAAGGGCAAACCAACGCTTTTCATCTTTTCACCGTACTCCTCTTGATACTCGGCATAGGTATGCACCTTTACGGGATAATTCCACGGATTAACGTGCCGTACCGCACGCGAATTATTTGCGAGATTTCGGGTGGGGCTAAAGAAAACACCCGGCGCATGCATAAGCTTGCTCCACGGGAAGTAAACCATGAGCGTGCACACCAAGAAGAGGTGAACGAACAGGATGGTCGAAAGTTGATCAGCGGGAACGGGATGGAACGTGACGAGCCCGAGCATCACTTCCTTCACGCCTGCCACATCGACGCGGAACCCATAACGCATGATAATTCCCGAAATCGCGATGCCGAGCAGCAAAAACAGCGGGAAGAAGTCCACTGAAAGGGAAATATAGCGCACTTTCTTAATAGCGAAGCGCCTCGCGAGCAAAAAGCCCAATCCCACAACGATCAGCACATCGCTGATATAGAGAAGCGGAAGACCAATCTGCAAGAATCCATCGGCCTGCTCAAGGATCTGGAAAAATTGGGGAACCGGATCGAGCACTAAACGCATATGACGCAAAATGATGATGAGCATCGACCAATGGAACAGAAGCGCGCCGATAAAGAGCCACTTCGCTGAAGTGTAGCCTAATTTCGAGTCACGCTTTTCCACCTTATTATTGCGGAACAGCGAACGGAATGTCAGCACCTCGAGCACCATGCGCCCAAAAACGCCGGCCTTCGAGGAAGGATTATCGAGTTTCGCTTGTTTAATCCAAGAAAAACTCTTCTGCTGTCCACAGGTGGTTGGTATCCGGAAAGGTACCGCCGAGCGCGCCCAACGGACAATTCTCACTATGAGGCCTATGATAAAAAGTGCAAAGGCCACATAGGGAATGACCAACCCGAATAATGCATACCAGTGAAGGTATTCGGTACAGCACCATGCAATGCCCACGAGCGCAAGCACCACGATGAGAGGGCCAACGACCTTCATTCTTCACTCCCCTCTTTTCGCCTCTGCGCCCGTCGGGCGCGAAGAGCAGGAATCACATCTTGACGCTTGAGCTCCTCAAGCCTAATGCGTTCGAGCTCATCCTTATAGAAGTCGTAGCGGTCACTGATATAGCTTTGCAACGCCTGAACCCTGCTCGCTAAACAAGGATATTGCCCATAGGCTTCCCCCTGCATACGAAAGGCCTCTTCAACAATGTCGCCAAGTTGAGAAATCGATTCGAGGGCATCTGCTTTCGGAAGGTCTTGAATGACTTTTATCCGGCAGACGTCCTCGATAGATTCAGGAAAAGCAGCATTTTCCTCATCGGAGAAGAGCCAAGCAATCACGTCATTTGACGCTTTATCCATGTGATAAGAAATCGGATTCGCAAAACGGGATTGATTGACGCCGTGAGGAAAGAACACTCCGTCCGATGAGTGGTAAAGCGTTTCAAACCATTTTTGCGATAACGACTCTCCAATAAGCCCGTAGAGCCTGGTCATCTCCGTCATAAGCTTCGATTGCCTTCTGATGCGGGTTTTCGCCTATTCAGCATGAAAGAACGCTTAAGCGGGCGGAGCCACTTTTCCTTTCAGGGCAATGAAGGTCGTTGTAATGTAGAGATACTCTACCTTGTCTTCCATCGCGAGTTCTTTGACCGCATTATCAACATCTTTCTTCGGAACGTCGATCGCCTTCGCGATGTCCTTGCTTTTTGCCTTCTCTACCGTATCAAGGTAAGCAAGAATCTTTTCCTTTACGATGGGATCTGCAGCACCTTTTTCTGTCATCGACTTTCTCCTTAGTCTCAAGAAAAACAGGCTTATTGAGGAACACATCAAATCGATTATAATCACGGGTGCGGACACTCGTAAAATACAATGAATTCATCGCGATATTAAAAAAGCTAATGATGAAATATACGAAATGGGGTATGCGATGCCACAGTTATATCCGGTCTCATTGAACCTCGCAGGCAAGCAGGCAGTCGTTATTGGAGGCGGCAGTGTCGCCGAACGAAAAATGATGGGCCTCTTGCCCTGCGATGCTCGTGTCACTGTTGTATCGCCGCAGGTCACAAAACATATTTACGAATTATCACAGCACGGGGAAATTCGATGGCGCGAAAAACGTTACGAAGAGGGCGATCTAACAGACGCAGAGATCGTTTTTGTCGCCACCGACGATCCTGATGTGAACGAGAAGGCCTCGCAGGACGCCCAAAGGCTCAATCTTCCCGTTAACGTTGCCGACTGCCCCCCGCTTTGCACCTTTTACCTTCCCTCCGTTATGAGGAGAGGTCGGCTTACCATCGCGATTTCAACAGAAGGAGCGGCGCCTCTTTTAGCGCGAAAGATTCGCGAGAGCTTTGATCAGGGTTTCCCTGATGAATTCGGCGCTTATGTTGAGCTGCTCGCCGAACATCGCGGCCGCGTAATCGAGAGCATCCCAGCAGAGTCGCGCACAACGTTTTGGGAGTGGGCGTTAAATGGTGAAATCTACCGCCTTGTTTGCGAGGGAAAGCTTGGCGAAGCAGACAAGCGCTTAAACAGCTGGATCGACGAGCTTGCCGAATAGGTAAAATATATTGACGATGAGATTTCCTTATAACTCGTTGCCTATCTCATTGCCATGCCCAAAGGATAGCCGCAAAGCATCGATAGACGCGGCGTATGGCGCCACGAGTTCCGGCGATACCGCCGCAACATGGTCGAAAGCTCTAACAAGGCTCGGCTGAAAAGTAGGCTCCTCTTTCGCTGCCTCGAAGTTGAAGCTGAAATACATGCCGAATCGCACTGGGTCTCCTGCAATGACGGCACCGATCAACTCGGGTGCCGACCACGGTATATTTGCTCCCTCCTCGTTCATGGACCAGAGCTGGCGCCTTATCGTCTCGCGCCAAAACTCATCGAGCTCTACACTCGTTCTTTCACAGAGGAACGTTATTGCATCGAGAAGCGGTTCGTGCAACGGGTCATCAGGATTGAAGGCAAGACGAACAAGATAACGACGCACCTGTGAGGGATCCTCTTCAAAGAGACGGTAAAGTCTTTCGAGGTCGTTTTCTCTCACAAGTTCCTGTATAACACGTTTTGTTATAGTCGCCATACCTTTCCTTCCTGTTGAAAACAAACGCAGCCTCCAAAAATGAAAGCTGCGTTTGTCGTTCGAGATATTTCGTCGTAAACGACGAGGCGGGAACACTCCTTAGATCATGCCCCACTTACGCGTGTACTCGCTGAAGAGCACGAAATCGTC
>CANQTB010000018.1 GCA_947626665.1 uncultured Eggerthellaceae bacterium | reverse complement strand
CGATCGTAGACCTCTTGGAAGATGTCCTTGAAACGGTGGTCGTAGATCTTCGAGATGGTGTCTTTCGTGGCGAACCAGATGTCCTGCTTGGTGCTGAGGGCGTATTCGAAGCAGCTGCGTGCGAAGCTTTCGATGGAGGGATCGGTGTTGTGGATGCCCTGCACCACGCCGGCGCCATCGAAATCGTGGACGAGCTCGCGCACTTCGGAGCCGTCGGCCTTCGTGTAAACGAGCTCCACCTTTCCCGGGCCGCTCACGCGGATCTCGGTGTTTTTGTACACATCGCCATAGGCGTGACGCGCGATGGTGATGGGCTTTTTCCAATTGCGGACGCAGGGCTCGATGCCCGCCACCTGAATGGGTGTGCGAAACACCGTGCCGTCAAGCGCCGCGCGGATGGTGCCGTTCGGGCTCTTCCACATCTTCTTCAGATGGTATTCGTCAACGCGCGCCGCGTTTGGCGTGATGGTGGCGCACTTCACGGCAACGCCGAGGCGCTTCGTGGCTTCGGCGGCCTCAATGGTCACGCGGTCGTCGGTTTCGTTGCGATGCTCCAAACCGAGGTCGTAGTATTCGGTCTTCAGGTCGATGAAGGGGTAGAGCAGCTCGTCTTTGATGAGTTGCCAGATGATACGCGTCATCTCGTCGCCGTCCATTTCCACGAGCGGGGTGGTCATCGCGATCTTTTTCATGGGAAACCTTCCTTCTGCGCTTCGCCAACTCCTTTGCGCTTCGGCGTCATGCCTGCGCTCGGCGGTTTGTATATATTAGTAAAAACGCGGCGTTACGCTGAAGACAATTTGATATGAAACCTTCCCTTAACATCGAGACTCTATTTTTTAAGAAACGCGCGAATTTGACTTGGCGACAAGTAGGGTACAATAGTACTTTCAATTTTTTGTTTATTCGACGCGATACGAAATGCTGGCATATTTGGAAAGGTTCTACCCATGAAACAAACAACCGCCGAAAAATTCGGTTTCGTCCCCTCTTCCGGCGCGATCTACCGCAATCTGAAGCCCGCGACCCTGCTTGAGCACGCGATCAGGCGCGGCGAAGGGCATCTTAGCAAATCAGGCGCTTTGGTGGTCTACACCGGCACGCGCACGGGGCGTTCCGCTAAGGACAAGTTCATCGTGGATTCGCGCGGCGTGCACGACCAAATCGCGTGGGGAAAGGTGAATGTCCCCGTTGACCAGGAGGTTTTCGACGATCTCTACCACCGTGTGCTGCTACATTTCTCGCAGCAAGATGTCTATGTGGTGAACGGCTATGCGGGCGCCTCTCCCGAATACGCGATTCAGTTCCGCATTGTCACCGAGCTCGCTTCGCAAGCCCTTTTCATTCATCAGTTGCTGCGCCGCCCGACCGACGAGCAACTTATCACGTTCAAATCGGAATACACGGTGCTCGTGGCGCCGACCTTCAAATGTGTTCCCGAACGCGACCACACGAACTCCGACGCCGCCATCATGCTCGACCTTGAGCACAAGCGCATCATCATCGTGGGCACGCAGTATTCGGGTGAGATCAAGAAGTCCATCTTTTCCATCATGAATTACATTCTGCCTTCGCGCGGCGTGTTCCCGATGCATTGCTCGGCGAACATCGGCGCCGACGGCAAAACCGCGATCTTCTTCGGGCTTTCCGGCACGGGCAAGACGACGATCTCCGCGGTGCCTGAGCGCCGCCTGATCGGCGACGATGAGCACGGCTGGGCCGACGACGAGGTGTTTAACTTCGAGGGCGGCTGCTACGCGAAGTGCATCGACCTTTCCGAGGAGCATGAGCCCGACATCTACCGCGCCATCCGTTTTGGCTCGCTCGTGGAAAACGTCGTTTTGGATCCGGACTCGCGTGAGCTCGACTTCGCGGACGATTCGCTGACGATGAACACGCGCGTGGCCTACCCGATCGACTACATCGACAACATCGAGCCAAGTGGCAGGGGAGCGGTGCCCTCCACGGTGATCTTCTTGACCGCGGATGCGTACGGCGTGTTGCCACCGGTCTCGAAACTCACGCTCGATCAGGCACGTTACTATTTCCTGAGCGGCTACACCTCGAAGGTGGCAGGCACCGAGATGGGCATCGAGGAGCCCGTCCCCACGTTTTCCACCTGCTTCGGCGAGCCGTTCCTGCCACTCGATCCGATCGTCTACGCGAAGATGCTGAAAGAGAAGGTGGAGGCTGCCGGAGCCGATGTCTTTTTGGTGAACACGGGTTGGAACGGCAAGGGCAAACGCATGGCCATCAAGCACACGCGCGCGATGGTGGATGCGGCGCTCAATGGCCAGCTTTCCGAGGAGGCCGGCGTGGAGTTCGTCACCGACCCGTACTTCGGGCTCGCGGTGCCGACCACCTGTCCGAACGTGCCGGACGAAGTGCTCATTCCCTCGCGCTCATGGGATGATCACGACGCCTACGAGGCTGCCGCGAAGAAGCTCGCCGGCATGTTCCGCCAGAACTTCGAGGCGAAATACGACCACGTTCCGGAGGAAGTCAAAGCAGCCGGACCTATTGCGTAGCCGCTCGGATGAGGGGGCGTTCGAGTTCAAGGGCCTCGCGGACGTTGAGTAGATTCGCCTTTTAAAAAATTATGGCGAATCTCTCAACTGCTCGGCATTCACTCTTGGGCCCCCTCTGCCCCCTCGCGAAAAGGATTTATGTGAGGCTCAATCCTCCCGAGGGAATGGAGGGGTTGAGAGCTATTTCTTGCGAGCGGTTTTGCGACCGGAAGATTTGCCGGAGGTTTTGCTTTTCGCAGAAGATTTGGAGGAGGCTTTCTCCTCCTCTTTCCCGGGGCAGGTGAAGTTCGGGCAGAGCTTCCACGGCCCGCGCGATGTGGTCACCACCACCATGGGCGCCCCGCAGTGTTCACACACCTCCTCGGTCGCCGTAAGCTTGCCGTACTGCGGCAACGGATAGCGTGTTTGGCAATGGTCATAGTTCTCGCAAACCACAGAGCGCTTGAGTGTGCGCGGATTTTTCCGTGCATACATTTTCGCATCGATGCCTTCCTCGCCACAAACAGGGCACATGCCGACAAAGACATCAGGCTCGGCATTGGTCGCACACGCGGGGTCGATGCATATCGTTCGCGGCTTACTGCGAAATGCCGTCACCTTCACTTGAGGCATGCCGCACGTCGGACAAGGCTCCTCCACCGGCTCGATTTTTCCGGAAGGCAGCGGAAACGTCACGTCGCACTCGGGCCAGCCCGAGCAACCGACGAAGGTCGAACGCGTTTTTGAAGAGGTGCGAATCTGCAGGTCCTTCCCGCATTTCGGACACTTCCCCACAAACGCATCGGCAGCCACGGCATCGGAAAGCGCTTCTTTCACCTCTTCCGAATGCGGAATGAGCCGTCCGAGCTCGTCGGCAAGAAGATCGCGGGATGTCGCCACAACATTTTCACGGCTCACCGAACCGGCGGCGATTTCGTCCATCCGCTGTTCGAGATCAGCCGTCATTTTCGAATGCGTGATATGGGGCGCAAATTTGTCGAGCGCATCGATCACCGCAATGCCGAGCTGCGAGGGCTCGATGGGGTCGTTCTGGATGTATTTCACCTCATACAGTCGCTCGATGATCGAATGGCGTGTGCTCTTTGTTCCAAGCCCGAGCTTTTCCATCTCTTGGATGAGCTTTCCTTGGGAATAGCGCGCGGGCGGCTCCGTCTGCTTCTTTGTGCAGGTGGCGCCGTTGAAGGCGATCATCGCGCCTTCGGTAAGCGCAGGAAGCGTTTCGTCCTTTTTCAGCCCATAGGGATATATCTCGCGGAAGCCCGCACGCGTGAGCACATCGCCACGAGCGATAAAGGACTCGCCTCCCACCACAAGCTCCGCCTTTGTTCCTTCGACGATCGCCGATTCCGAAAGCGTTGCGAGGAAGCGGCGAGCGACGAGGTTATAGAGCTTGAATTCGGGAGCGCCGACCATCTCGGGAGTCACGCAGGCAGTCGGATAGATGGGCGGATGGTCGGTCGTCTGCTGCTTGCCGCGCGTCGCCTTCAACGTTGCGCGCGATAGGAGCTTCTCGCAATATGGGCGATAGGCGGGGTTGCCTTTCAAGGTGCCCACCACTTCGGCAAGGTTAAGCGAGGATGGATAAACGGTGTTATCCACGCGCGGATAGGAAATGTATCCTTTCATATAGAGGCTTTCGGCAAGCCGCATCGTACGAGCCGGAGAAAGTCCTTCGGCCGCTGCGGCAGCCTGGAGCGAGGTGGTGTTAAACGGAGCAGGCGGCGCGACGGTGCGACGTTTCTTCTCCACCGAACGCACAAGCGCCGCGTTCTCATCACGCACCGCATTCATGATGCGCTCTGCTTCCGCCTCTTCGGTCAAACGCGGCTTTGCCGTCGTCGCTTTAAAAACGCCGGCGCCAGTCGCTTCGGTCGGGCCAGCCTCCGCATCTGCATCGAAGGCGCCTTCTATCACCCAGTAATCCGTGGGAACGAAGGCCATGCGCTCACGTTCGCGCGCGACGATGAGGGCGAGCGTCGGTGTTTGCACACGTCCCGAGGATCGCACATTGCCATAGCCCGCGAACTTCACCAACGTCAGGTAGCGCGTGAGCACCGCACCCCAAATAAGGTCGATGTCTTGCCGCGACGCACCCGCTTCCGAAAGGCAAATGTCCATAGGGACGAGATTTTCGAAAGCATTCGTGATCTCGGCTTTCGTAAAGGCGGAATAGCGCGCACGCGAAACCGGCGCCGATGGATTCACCTCGCGACAACAGGTGAGCGCATCGGCTCCGATAAGCTCGCCTTCGCGGTCGAAGTCCGTCGCGATGATGATCGCATCGGCCTTCTTTGCGAGGTTCTTCAGCGATCGGATGATGTCTTTTTCCTTGGGAAGCTTTTCGATGGGCGCATACACGAGATACGGCAACGCATCCATCTTCCAGCTTTTCAGCTCCACGCCATCGGTGGTGAACGGCTTTTTCTTCTTGAATGGAGGACGGGCCAACGTATCGGGAATCATAGCAGGAAAAGCAATGCCCTCTTCGTCTATCCCCTGCCAGCCGGCTTTCTTGTTCCATACGAGCTGAGGCATGAAATCGGGCTCGAGAATGTGGCCACGAAGGCCGATGGTAACCCACTCTTCCCCATCAACGGTGAAGCGATAAACAGGTGTATTGAAAACTTTGTCTGATTTTTTCGCCTTCGCGCCCAAGAGGTCGGCGATCTTTTGCGCCGCATCGTTTTTCTCCGTCACTACGAGCTTCACGCCGCACTCCTCCTTCTTAGCGCCACGAGCATCTCTTCTTCATTCGCTCCGTCGTTCTGCGCCGTCGTTCTGCCCCGCCTCCGCAAGGGATTCCCCTAACACTCCCCCCGAAGCTTCATCCATTAAGCGCTTCCGGAAACGGCCTTCTCCCCACGTGCTTGCCTTTCTTCCCTCTCGAGAACCAACTGCATCGCACTGATTGCACATTCTATCTGATCGTCATCAGGTTCGTTCGTCGTAAGATACTGCATTTGCATGCCCGGCCACAAGATAACTTTCACGAGCGGATTTTCCGGATGGGAACCGGCCCATTTCACGGTAATCTCATAGGAAAGCCCCGCGATAACCGGCATCAGGACAATCCTGATGACAATGACGAGCGCAAGCTTCGGCGCACCGTCGGGAACTCCCCACGCAGCGATGATGGCATTCACCGGAAAGATGGTGTATACGAAGATCGCGATGATCATCACCATGATGAGAAACGCCGTGCCGCACCTTACATGCAAGCGCGGGAACGATCGCGCGTTTTCGGGCGTAAGCTCAAGCCCATGTTCATAACAGTGGATCGTTTTGTGCTCAGCCCCGTGATACATGAACATGCGCTTGATATCCTGCATGCGCCCGATCAGCCAGAGATAGAAGACGAAGACGGCAACACGCAAAAGACCATCGACGATGTTCCATGCGATGGTATGTTCATCGTATTCGCCGATGATGAGATTCGTGACGAATGCTGGGACGATGATAAACAGCGCGATGCCGAGCGCAAGCCCGAGCACCAGCGAGAAGACGATGGCACCGTGGCCGAGGGTATCCTCTTCTTTATCGAGGGCATCCTCTTCGTTGTCTTTTGTTTCGTAAGGTTCCGTTTCGTTAGCTTCCGTACCTTGAGATTCTGCGATAAGGGTTGCATCTACGACAACAGGTTCTTGATTCGCGTCGTTCTTTTCGCTTTCAGGCAGCTCGGAGGCCGCCTCGGCCTCTTTGATGGGAATGTGCGCCATATCAAGGACAATCTCGTCGTCAAGCGAATCAAGACCGCGCTCTACTCGCCGCTCTTCTTCTTTCAGCTCTTCCTCGGGTTCCCCAAAGGCGTGCATCGTGGCGATTTCGATCGCCTTGAAGCCGAGCACGAGCGATTCGACCAAGGCGACGCATCCGCGAATGATGGGAAGATGCATCCAGCGGTTATGGTCGCGCCCGCTTGTGAGATCGTGCTCCTCAAGATGGATCGAGCCATCCGGCGTACGTACGGCAACCGCCCAGTTGTATTTTCCGCGCATCATGATACCCTCGATCAGCGCCTGACCCCCCACGTGGGTCTTGCGGGCGCCGTCTTCGGAAAATGCGCGCGAAAGATCGCTCTTCTGCCGTGCCATGCTACGTTCGCTCCGTCAGGTTATCGCCCTCAGCACACAAGCAGATCAGCTTGCAGAAGACGCTTGAGAAGAGGCAGCTGTTTCGATATCTTCGCGTGATGCGCGCGGATAGGGCGTGCCGCAGGTCATCTTCCCCTCGGGGCAGGTGGTGCTCACGCACGGTGCACCCGCTTCGGCGAAGATGAAGGGCGCCGTCGGACGAACCAGCTCGAGCATCTTCAGAGCGAGCTCGCGAATCTCCCATTGAGCGCGATTGCAGCAGCGCAGCTCGAAGAAATGAAGCAGCTCGCGAACGTTCATCGTGATGACGATCTTCGTCTCAGCGGCGTTCGGAAGAAGATAGCGCGCGTCCTCGGCGGGGATTCCCATCTCAAGGAGGGCGGCATAGCCTTCGCAGGCCGCTTCGATCGCACGATCGTAGATAGCGCTTGCCTCGGGATTCTCGGCGACCGTTTCCGGCTTCACGCAATCGATGCCGTCGGTGAATTTCACGTAGCGTTGGCTCTGCTGATTGAAGCTCGCCATACGATGACGTACCAGCTGATGCGTGAGCGCGCGGGAAACGCCCTCGACGGCGAAGGTGTAGCTTGCATGTTCGAGCGTTGAATAGTGGCCGCTTCCCAAGATCGTGCGCAACACGCTTTTCACGCGCTCCTCGGGCATCGTGTGCAAAAGCTCCGAGGCGCCAACCGGCGCATAGCAAAGCCGCGCGGCCGTCGCTATCGCGCGTTCGGGGTCTGGCGTATGGTACAGCAGCTCAACGTTCATCATTCCTCCTCAGCAGGCCTCGGAAATCCCTTGGCACCATTTAGCTGGTCTTATATAAATCCAGCTCGAACGGCGTTCGAGCTGGTCCCATTTTGATGGGAAGAATTCCGTACGGTGGGCTATTGTACCGCGCTATTCGATTCCGAGGACATTCTGCGCGAAATTTGCAATCATTGCCGCCGCTTCCGCGCGCGTCGCCCTCCCATGTGGATTCAGATATCGCCCACTGCTCGTATTGCTGCCATTGATGACCTTGCTGGCCACCGCCCATTTCATATAGGGCTTCGCCCAGTTGGAAACCGACGAGGCGTCGGGCATGCTTTCCATCGTGGTATTCGACGTCTCAATGGAGCGATACATCACCTTCTCGTTGAAGAGCGCTATCATCTTGGCCGCCTCTTCCCTCGTCACGGGATCATCCGGCCGGAAAATCTCTTGCCCATCGGCGCCCGAACCACGAATAACGCCCATTCCGCGGGCCCAGCGGACGGCGCTGGTGTAAAAGGCATCTTTTCTCGTGTCGGGGAAATCGTACTTTTCGTCATTCGTGAATTTTGAGGGTTCGTGGGCCATGCGCCACAGAATCGTGATGAATTGGCAACGGGTGATGGGATAGTCGGGCGTGAAGGTGCCATTGCTGTTGCCCTTCATAAACTCGTGCTCGAGAACGTATTGATACACCCCCGTCGTGACGAACCAACGATCCGCCGTGACATCCGGATGGAGAATGACGGGCTTTTTGGATGGCCCTTCGAAATCGAGGTTCGTGTCGACGGAACGGGCACTGCCGTTTGAGTTCGTGATGCCAGCAACGAGCGTTCCGCCGAACTGCCACAGATGATACGCGCCTTTTTCATATGAGCACGTCGCGTTGTATTGTGCGATCCAGAAATCCCACGTATCGAAGATCGGATCGGTTAGAAAGCTCGTGCGCCAATAGAGATTCGCGTAATAGCCCGGCGTGTATCCTGCCTTTTCTATCTCATCGCAAAATGTCTTCGCCATATCGGCGAGAAGCTCACGGAAGTTCGTCCCCTCTTCATGGGCCTCAATCGCGTGCTGGATGCCGCTTTCCTCAAGATCATAGTAAACAGGATACGACAAGTCGTTGGGCGTGATGCCCATATCGCTGAGGCAGCGAAGCACGTGCTTGGCTTCGCCTTTCGCCTTCGCCAGCGTTTTTGCGCAAAAGTCGTCCCAATCCTTGTAAGTCCCGTTCTCCTTCCCGCTGTTCCAATCATTGCCGGCATACGAATAGATATAAACGCCAAACGGGATTCCTAAACGCATGCATTCGGTGACGTTTCTTTTCCAATAGTTATCATCTTGATTGCCAGAAGGCCGATCGCTTCGCTTTTGATCCTGCCCGAAACCGCAGCGGATGATCACAAAATCGATATCCGACTCCGCCTTGAGCTTGTCCCAATCGATCTTTCCGTCCCATTCGCTTACATCGATTCCCTTATAGAGGGCCCCTTCCACCACTTCGCCCTTTGAATTCACGAATCCTTTATCGGTCTTCGTCCAGGGAGTCACGGAAGGGTCACCGTTCGCTGTTGGCGCAATTGCATCAGCAGCATTGCCTCCCTCAACAAGTGCGCCGATCTCCTCGCCATCCTGATAACGCCAGCTGTTCGCCTTGTTCTCGATCTCGCTTTGCGAACGAAGGTCGGTTTCGGAATCCGTTTCGAAATCGGCGGAGACAGTGGAGGAAGATGAATCGACGGCAACGGAAGCGAGGGTGGAAGGAGGAGCGGAAAGCTCATTCGATGACGCATCGCCACTCTCTTCCCCATCGGCAAATGCTGCAGCCGGCACCGATAAACCCACGGCAAGCGTTACCGCGCAGCAAAGGCGAATTGCCCGCGAGGCCATGCTGATCGTCATTCCGAAGCACCCCCCTGCTTTTTCGCGATGACATTTTGAAAGCGCATGAGCATCGTTACCAGCTCGGCACGTGTGCAGGTATCATGCGGGGCAAGATAGACGTTTTCCTTCCCCGTGATGATCTCGTTTTGCACCGCCCATGCGAATGGTGCCCGCGCATAGTTGGAAACCTTGTCGGCATCGGCATATCGCCCGCTGGCAAGGACGCTGGTATCGCAACCCTCGACGTTCTCGCCAATCAGCTCGGCATAGTTCGCGATGATCTTCGCCGCTTCCTCGCGGGTGATCAAATCGCCTGGCCGGAATTGGTAGGTTCCATCGCTGTGCAGGCTCGATCCATTGATCACCGCATTCTGGCTTGCCCATGCGACGGGCCAGCCATAATATGATTGGAGGTTCACATCGTTAAAGCGCGACGTTAAGCTCGAAACGTGAGGCTTTCCAACTATGCGCCACAGGATAGTCACCGCATCGCAGCGCTTGATGCTTTGCGTCGGACCATAGGTGCCCGGTTTGTCGGAATATCCCGTGATGTAGCCCTTGGCGATAGCCTCGTTCATCGCATCGTAATACCACGATCCCGCAACGAGATCGGTCACACCCTCTGAATTCACGCCGAGGTAGCGGTAGCAATCTTGAAGCTCGCTTCGATAACGATTGGCCCAGCCCTCGTGATACTGCGGCTGCTTTGGGTAAAAAGCGGCAACGTTGTCGGCGATGTATGTGCAAAGCGCCTTCGCAAACTGCGCATCGCTCATGCGGTTATCCAACCCACAGCCGGGCATTTCCTTTTCCACTACATTGCCGTTATCATCGTAGACAAGGATCGTACCGCCAGTGAAACGATGCCAACCCGTGAGGCCGAAGAGATTCGCGACACCCCAGCAAAGCCCCTTAATGCAGTCCGCACGCCCCGAGATATCGATTCCAAGCCGTTTGAGATCGCGCTCGGCGGGAAGATACACCGTATTGTAGCTATAGGTGTCTTGCAGGCCGGCAAAAACATCCGGATCGGCCTTATACGCCGCATGCCAGGCCGCATCGACGTTCCACTTCTCCGCCTCCCACGTCTCATAATCAGCGAGGCTCAATCCAGCGCCCATTATATACGGGGCAAACATCGAGAACGTCTCGGGATCGTAGTTGTAGCAGTAGGTGATGAACGGCTGAAGGTTCGCCGTATTGTCCCATTGATAGTAGCCGAGGGCATGATAGCCATCGTAATAGCTGAGCCCCGCATCGTAGTTTTGGCTGCTCTCGTATTTCAGATAATACTTGATCTCGTCCGACAGCCGAATGAAATCGCCTTTTTGGCTGCTTGCCCCATCGCCCCCTGCAACCGTCGGTTCGATGAGGTCGGCGTCCTTCAGCACCGTGCGATCGATCTGTGGCGCAACATAATCGCTTCCGAAATCCGAAGGATCGGACGATCCGCTCTCATGGTGCATCGGGGATGGTTCGCCCGGTTCTTCCGCATAGGCCGAAATCGGCATATAAGCGCCGAGCGAAAGAGCGAGCAGGATGCTCAAGCAAGGATAAGTGCGTTTCATCTATGTTTTTCCTTCCTTGTTTCTGTTTCCCCGCAAGACAGCGCAAGAAAACTCATTCATAATAGCAAAAAGACTTTAAGCTGATGAGGGGATTAAACGCCACGACATCATTTCTTTATATGCAATGATGCTGGCAGAGGAAAACTGACAGGTGGACTGTGAAACTAATTCAACCGAGCAGCCGAGCTGCGGGGGCCAAAAGCGCCTCTTTTCATAAACCTTGCGTTTCGTGCACATCGCTATTTGCCTCCCGCTTTTTTGCGGCTTTGTTCTCGTTGGCTCTTATCGTCGGCCTCATGCCAACACTGCCCTCGCAGGCGGCTTTTGCCGATGAGCCTTCGGACGGCAACGCATACGCCGACGCAACCGTCAGCGATCCCAGCGATCCCAGCGATCCCATCGATCCCGATGAGGTGGACGGCATCTTCATCGTCTACAACGAGGAGGTGGCGAACGAGATCGCCTCGATGCCCGCTCCGATCAGCTTAGACGATGGCAACGCTGGCACCTCGGAGCTTATCAAGCAAGCCGTGGAAAACGACCTTGAGGAAATCGGGCTCGAACCGGAAAGCGGCGCCCTTGCCCATGACGGCACGGTGAACGTCGTCGCTCAGCCGACCGAGGGGCAGACGATTGAGGAGGCTGTGGAAAGTGCCGAGGCGCTTCCCAACGTCGCGCACGTGGAGCCGAACTATCTCCTTGAGATCATCGATCCAATCGAAAGCGCTGAAAGCGATCTCGTCCCTGCCGTTGTCGGGCCTGATGCCGCTCCGGCGACAGACGACCCCTATGCCGTTCGCGATCCCGAGCAAACACCCAACACCTATTGGCTCTATCAATCGGGCCTTGCTTCGGCCTGGGAGACCACGAAGGCAGCAGGCGATGTGACCGTCGCGGTCTTCGATACAGGCATCGATCTTGAGCACGAGGACTTGCAGGCAAACATCCTTACCGACCTCGCCTATGATTCATACAATCGCGAGCGTTTAACCACCGAAGTTGAACAGGGCATCGTTGGCAACGGCGGCGACGCCGATGGGCACGGAACACATGTGGCTGGCATTATCTCCGCCGCCGCAAACAACGGCAAAGGCATCGCGGGCGGCACCTATAACGCGAAGCTTCTTCCCGTGAAAGTAACGAACAACGGCGTTGACGAAGAAGGGAACAAGATCAAGGCAAACGCCAGCATTTCCTCAATCGTCAGCGCCTACGATTACCTCTTTTCGCTGATCGACTCGGGCAGCGTGGAAAACCTTCGCGTGGTGAATATCAGCATGGGGAGCCCCAGCAAAAACCTTCTCGACAGCAAGCTCCATGAGGCTATCAGGAATGCCCGCAATGCCGGCATTCTGACAGTTTGCGGTGGCGGTAATTCAGATAGTTTTTCCGAAGGCGCTTCTATAACCGACCCCTTCTACCCTTCAGACTTCGAAGAGTGTGTTTCGGTGACAAGCGTCAATTCCGACGGAACAGACAGTTCGTGGTCGGCATACAATGCGGCGAAAGACATCAGCGCCCCTGGCGCGAGCATCTGGTCAACCTATCCCACTGAAACAAGCTCCTATGGATACTATCGGAGCCTTTCGGGCAGCTCGATGGCAAGCCCCGTCGCCGCAGCAGGTTTCGCGCTCATTTTCGCCGCCCATCCCAAGGCGACGATCGAGCAGGCCTGTGCGGCCGTCTACAACACGGCAGATGACATTGACCACAGCGCCGACGTGGACGGTGTAACCGGCTCGCACGGAGCGATCCGCGTCGACCGCGCCATCAATTCCAATTATTTCGACATCAGTTTCGATGACGTGCCGACAAACCGCTGGTTCTTTTCGGAGGCCTACCAAGCAGCTGCCATGAACATCTTCACCGGATCGAAAACCGACGGCCTTTTCCACCCTGACAGCAACCTGCTGCGCTGCGACGCTGCCCTCACGGTTGCACGAATGGCCGATCCCACGGAGGCTTTCGGTAAGCCCCCTTACACGGAAATGAGCATATTCCCTGATGTTGATCCTTCCACCCCGCACTATTACACGGGAGCCGTTAACTGGGATAAAACCCAGGGCATCATAAACGGCAGGATGGACATCGGTAAATTCGATCCCTCGGCAAACATCACCCGCCAAGAATTCTGCCAGATCATTTACAACTACACGAAGAATTACCTGAAAGCAAACGTGGATGTTTCCATCAATCAAACGCGAGACGCTGCTTCACGCCCAGATTGGAATATGACCGCAAATTGGGCGAAAGAGGCCATGACATGGGCAGTTTCCCGCGGCTTGGTCGGCAAAGCGCCCGGAGGAGATCTTTATCCCGTAAAGAACATCACCCGCGCGGAAGCGGCGGCCATCATGGTAAGGTACCAAAAGACGCTCGAGCAATGACAACGGAGACTGTCGCCATCGATCGGATGAGCTATGGTCCGGCGGGGATCGGGCGGCTTCCATCCGGCAAAACCGTTTTCGTGGAAGGCACTGCCCCAAGTGACGTATGCGAGGTTGCCGTCACCGAGGAGAAGGCCCGCTATGCGCAGGCGGAGCTGCTCAGGCTTGTTGCGCCTTCGCCGCTGCGTGCAGAAAATCCCCCCGCTTGCGCCAAGGCCTGCGGCGGATGCCCGTGGGCCCAGATCTCCTACGAAGAACAGCTTCATCAGAAGTGCCATGCCGTTATCGAAGCGTTGGTTCGCGTCGCAAAGCTGGAGCGTTCGCAAGCCGAATCACTCGTTCAGCCCGGCATTCCCGCGCCTCATATATGGGGCTTTCGCAACAAGATCGAGCTCGGCGTAGCACGGGATGAAGACGGGCGTCTTATCGTTGGTTTCCATGGCAAGAAAAGCGCCGACCTCGTGCCGATCGACGCCTGCCCGGCAGCGGTAAAGCTGCTCCAGAAGCTTCCCCGCTCGCTTGAGGGAACGCTCCATTTTCTTGCGGGCGACTCCGTTCGGATTGCTTCGAATGACCGAGATGATCCGTTCGCATCGCTTCATCGGATAGGAGCGCGCGCGAGCCTGCGGACCCGTTCCCTCGAGGTGGCGCTTTGGTCAACGCCCGGCCCCTTCCCCCGTGCGCGTGCCACCAAGGTGCTCACCGACGCCATCCATCCCACTTCGCTCGTTCGCGTACTTGCCGAGAGAGGAAGCGCCCGCGCGGTAAAGGGCCTTGAGGTGCTTGCGGGTTCGGGTTTCTGGCGCGAAAGGCTTTGTGGTGCGCGTTTTCGCGTGAGCGCGCCTTCCTTCTTCCAAGTGAACACCGAGCAGGCAGAGCGCCTGATCGAGAAGGCCATCGAAGGGCTTAACCTTACATCAGGAGCACAGGTTGCCGATCTCTATGCGGGAGTCGGCACTTTTTCTGTGGCCCTTGCCAATCGCGGGGCGACGGTGGTTGCCATCGAGATGGCGGGATCGTCGGTGCGCGATATGAAGGCGAACAAGGGCGAACGGCGCATTGCCGTCGTTGGAGGAGATGTGGCGCGTGAGCTTTCGTCGATGCGCGGCCTTGATGCGGTCGTCGTCGATCCACCACGTACGGGTCTTTCTCCCGAGGCGCTCAAAGCGCTCAGCGACGCTCGGCCGCAACAGATCGCCTACGTGAGCTGCAACCCCCAAACATGGGCTCGCGACGCCTCAGCGCTCATCGCGCAAGGATGGCACCTTCAGCGTGCCGTACCGATCGACCTCTTTCCCCAAACCTACCATATCGAGGTCGTTTCGCACTTTGCTCGTGATTAAATTGAAGCTTGCGGATTTATGCCTTGCGCCGTTTCGTTGAGTGGTGATCGCCATAAGCGCGTATCACATCAAGCTCCCAGCGTTCGCGCGTGCTTTTCGCCACCGTATCGAGGATAAGGCCCGCCGTCATGCTGAGAGCACCGCAGATGATGAGCGCGATAGCGAGAATCGCCGAAGGGAATCGGGGGACGAGGCCTGTTTCGAAAAACTCAAGGACAACGGGAATGCCCACGATGAGGCCGAGCACCACGAAGATAAGCGCCACCCAGCCGAAGAAGGCCAGCGGACGGTAGTTTTTGAAAAGCGAGGCAATCGCCTTCAGCACCCGCGCACCATCGCCGAAGGTGGAAAGCTTCGAAACGCTTCCCTCGGGCCGATCGCGGTAGATGATCGGAATTTCGGTGATCCTCCAGCGCTTATCGACGGCATGGATGGAGATTTCCGTTTCGATCTGAAATCCCGTCGACATAACCGCCATCGTTTTCACAAACACGCGGTTAAACGCACGGTAGCCCGTCATAACATCGTGGAACGCATAGCCATACAGCCATTTGATGAGCGCCCGAACAAGGTTATTGCCGAAGCCGTGGAAGGCGCGCTCGTTTTCCTCGCCATACGTTCCATTCGAAAGACGGTCGCCGACGGTCATATCGGCGGCATCATTGATCAGCGGCTCAAGGAGCTTCGACGCCGCCTCGGCTGGATAGGTGTCGTCGCCATCCACCATGAGGTAATAGTCCGCATCGATGTCGCGAAACATCTGGCGCACCACATTCCCCTTGCCTTGACGGGGCTCGAAGCGCACGATCGCCCCTGCCCGTCGTGCGATCTCGGCAGTTCCGTCGCTTGAATTGTTGTCGTACACATAAATGTCGGCGTCGGGAAGGGCAGCACGAAAATCTTTGACCACCTTTTCGATCGTGATGGCTTCGTTATAGCAAGGAATGAGCACCGCGACGCCCTTGCCGTGCAACGCCGCTTCCCGCGCCGTTTCGAAACCTTCCATATCAAGGGAACCCTCAGACATCATGCCACCTTATCGATATCGGCTCTCGCCGCTCCTCTCAATTAGTCCACTTCGCCAAACATCAGATAGAACTTATACATGAATTTGCGCCGAATCGTTTTCGGAGGAAAAATAAAATCGGCGATGCGCATGCCAATGCGATATTCCCAATATTGCCCGATAAGCTTCAACTGGCCCTTCACCGAATGGGAAAGCTTGTCAAGCCGACTCGAGATCTCCTCGTAATAGGGGCTTTTGCGTGCGTAGTACCAGAAGTATTCGCCCATATCGGCATTGCGGTATTCCCACGGCTTGTTGCCCGGACCGGCATAGTGAACGATGTAGGGCACCTCTCGTGCGCGATGGTAGGCATCGCGAAGCTCATCGGGCGCAAGCGAGACAACCGACTTCACGCGCAGGCCCTCCCAGTCCATCATCGTGTTCCATGCCATATCGACGAAGCGCACCCTGCCCTGCGCCAGATGGTTCAGCACATCCTGATCGAGAAGATACCACTTACGCGAGGCTGCGACCTGCAGCATCTCGAGCGTCGTATACGATTTGCGAAACTCCTCGAGATTCAAAAGCACGACGCCTGCTTGGAAATAATCATAGGGGTTCTCGATGAGGTTCGTGCGTTTGAAATAATCCTTCAACGTGGGGTCGTAGCCGTTATACATCCCCGCCGTGTCGGCATCGTGGGTCGCGGCCAGCAAATAGCCGCTCACGTCGATATCGTAGAGATCGGCGACATCGCGCAAGACGACAAGATCGGAATCGAGGTAAAGCGCTTTCTTATAGCCGGGCAGAATCTCAGGGATGAGCAAACGGAAATACGTCTCGACGGAAAAATGGCCTCTCACGTGCAGCTTTTCGCAGAACTTCATAATGGGTGCAACGTCATAGAAACGCAGCGAGAAGCGATCCTCGTTCAGCTGCCCCTGCATGATCTGCTGGTTTTCCTCAGTGATTCCGTTGCTTAAAACGACAATGTCGTAGCAACGCTGTGGATCCGCGGCGCTTTCGAGAATCGATTGCAAAACGCACGAGATATATGGCGCGTAGAAATCATTTGCCGAAAGCACGACGACGACCGGATCGCCATCAAACACCGGAGCAAGCGTTTCGCACTGCAATTCGCAGTTGAGAAACGGCGGCTCTGCTTCGGTTTTGCGTGCTGGCTTCATGGCTCCCATTATACTCCAAGGTTTATGTCGCGTTTTCTTTTCACCGATCAAAGCTGCCTCGCTCCACAATATGCCCCCAGATTGCTACAATTGCCTCTTACTGTCGCTTGAAGGGTTTCTGCTTGAAAAAAGCTGTGCTCATCATAGCCGCCATCCTTTTGATGGTGTTCATCATCGGAAATGCCGAGCAGTTCCAGGATTTCGCAACGACGATTTCCTCGGGCGCCGTGATTCCCGTCATTGTCGCATTGCTCTTCGCCGTCGTGCGCTATATCACACAGGCAGAGTCATACGTCGCCGCATTTGAGGCCGTGCAGTTCAAAACGACCCTCTGGCACAACCTCGTCATTATCTTGAGCCTCATGTTCGTGAACACCTTCGTCGTCCCTGCGGGATCGGGCAGCCTTCCCTTCATCATCGGCGATGCTCACAAGCGCGGCGCCGATATCGGCACGGCGACGAGCGGGGCCCTGCTTTCCCAGATCGGCTTCTTCTCGGCCCTCTTCTTCATATCGATCGTCGGCATCGTCGTCATGCTATTCACGAATTCTTTCAACATCGTGGTGCTCATCGGCTTTTTCTCGACCACCATCGTGCTTGTCGTGGAAGTAGGCGCCTTTGTGATCGGATACTTCAAGCCCAAACTGCTTATCTCGCTTCTTCATTGGATCGAGAAGCTGTGCAACTGGTTCCTGAGGCTTTTCAAACGCGAACCCGCACATTGGGCTGCCGACACGGCCACATCCTTCATTGATTCGTCGCAGATGCTCGCAAAGAACGTCCATGGTATCGTGCTCACCATCGCCTGGGCCTCGCTTTCCGCTATCATGAACATGGGATGCTTTATTGCGATTGGCTTCGCCTTCGGCTATGTGGAGGTGATGCCCCTTGTGGCGGCATTCACCGTCGCCGTCGTTTCCATCATGCTCTCCCCCACACCCCAAGGCGTGGGCGTTACCGAAGCCGCCATCGCCCTCATCCTCACGATCTACAACTCAACGCTCTCGATCGCCACAGCCATCGCACTCGTCTATCGCGGCATCATGCTGTGGATACCGTTCTGCCTCGGCGCACTTCTTCTTTCACAATCAGGCTTCTTTAAGGAAAAGGAGAAAACAACACCGACTGAGGAGCGCAAGAAGAAGGACGTCGGATGGATCTCAGGAACACTTATGGCAGTTCTCGGCATTGCCAATATCCTGATCGCCACGCTTTCGCCCGACCTCGACGCCTACACGATGCTTACGCAGTTCGTCGATCTTTCCAACACGCTTGCAGGACCGGCGCTGATCGCCGGCGGCGTCCTTTTGGTGGCGCTCGGCATCACGCTCATCCTGCGCCTGCGCATCGGATGGGCCGTTTCGATGGCGGTGCTTTCCATCCTCGGCGGCTCGGAGCTCGTCGTCGCGCAGACGATCACCGTCGCGATCCCGCTCATTCTGCTGGCTGTTTGGCTTTTCATCAAACGACGTTCATTCGACCGCTCGGGCCTCCTCGGCAGAAGCAGAGCATGAGGCTGAAGAGTCCGGCTGGCGAACCCTGAAGAACCCCGCCGGCTTTAGCCTTTCAGCTTTACTGTTCACCATTTTCCCGAATCCTCATGTATATGTATGGCAGCAGATTCTCACGCAGAAACTCTTCGTAGCCCTCAGGGTTATTCATTATTGCATCCGCCATCTCACCACCCTCGCTGATGATTGAGGCGATAACTTCAAAAAGGAAGAGGGAGATAAGATCTGGCGAAATGGTTTCTCATGCGATGCTTGTTTTCAGCCAAAGAATAAAACGCTAGCAGTCAAATTGACCTTCGCTCTTAACCTGTTAACAAGCGGGGTATTTTGATCGAAGTTGACCATAAAACTCAATCTATACTTTAAGCTGTATTGCTTAGCTATTACCTATTTGATACATTAATAATACGTATTATTACCCTGAAACGGAGCACATCATGTCAATGACGATCAGCATAGACGAAAGCTTGAAAAAAGATTTCTCCGAAGTCTGCAAAGAAATAGGACTCACCCCTTCGACAGCATTTAGCATCTTTGCCAAAACGGTGGTGCGCGAGCGCTCGATTCCCTTTGAATTATCTGCGGTAAGCATCCGTGATCGATATGCAAATCCGTACGATATCTCTGTTGCGCATGGCATAGAGCGAGGCCTGCAGCAGTTTGAGACAGAAGACTTTCTCTCACGTGAAGAATCTCGCTCTTTGCGTTCAAAGAGGTAAGGCAAGCATGATGAGCTACACGGCAGTCTATGCAAGACAATTCCATGATCAGTTAATGGAGCTGCCAGATTCTCTTTATGAACGAATCGAACACTCTATTGATTGATGTTATCCTCGGCAATACCGGACTGCTACGTGATTATGATCCGCCCTATGAAGCTGCGATTCCACCGGTTGAATGCAAATGGTATTACGTACCGAGCACGTATAAGGTCATTTATGTGACCATTGATGAACCTGCTAACCAAATGCGATTTCTTTTTCTAGGAGACACGCGCGAGGATCCTCTCCATCGGTTTGATCGAATGGATAAATCCTAAAGGCCCTTATCCTTAGCTCGCCAGCGGGAAATAACGAAAGGACGGGGCCCTCGCAGGCCCCGTTCCCATAAGATCAAACGTTTCTAATCGGCTTTGCCTTGGGCTTAGGCGGCCTTCTTCGCAACCTCTACGAGCGCGGCGAAGGCCTTCGGATCGCTGACAGCCATCTCGGCAAGCACCTTGCGGTCAAGCACGACGCCGGCCTTCTTGAGCCCGCTCATGAAAACGGAATACGACATACCGTTCATGCGCGCAGCGGCATTGATGCGCACGATCCACAGGCGGCGGAAGTTACGCTTCTTCGTACGACGATCGCGATAGGCATATTGCAGCGAATGACGCACTTGCTGCTTCGCGTTTTTGTAAGAGCGCGACTTCGCGCCATAATAGCCCTTTGCACGGGCGAGGATCTTCCGACGCTTTTTATGGGCGCTTACCGCACGTTTCACTCGAGCCATAAAGCAACACCCCTTTCCTAGCGCATTCCCAGATTGCGCGCGAGAACGCGCTGATCGGATTTCGCGATTTCGGTCTCATGGCGGAAATTGCGCTTCCGCTTCTGGCTTTTCTTCGTCAAAATATGGCTCTTGAAGGCCTTCGAGCGCATGATCTTGCCCGAACCCGTGACGCGGAATCGCTTCGCGGTACCGCGGTGTGTCTTCATCTTAGGCATGCTGATCGGTTTCCTTTCCTTCTCCTTTGGTCTGCTCATTCTTCTTCTTCGCCTGTGCGGAAAGAGGGGCGATGAGCATGTGCATGTTGCGCCCTTCCATCTTCGGCTGACTCTCGATGACCGCCACATCGCTGAGGTCGTCTGCAAGCCGCTCAAGGATGGAAAGCCCCTGCTCGGGGTGGGCCATCTCGCGGCCGCGGAACATGATGGTGATCTTCACCTTATT